>NZ_BKFU01000003.1:0-112089 GCF_008980265.1 Acinetobacter sp. TUM15064
GAGAGGCTTTTTTTATTTAAAATTTTTTAAATGACTTTGTCATAAAAAAACCAGCATTCATGCTGGTTTTTTTGTGCCACATTTTAAGACTTGTTATTTTTACGGTCTAAATTTGGATCTTTGATCTCAACATAAGCTTTGTTTCGAATTTCACGTAACCAACTATCTAGTTCAGCATCAAATTGACGTTCACCTAAAACTTGACGTGCCATGCGCTCTTGGTATTCAGTCGTCATATCTTGCTGACGTGTTTCTGTCACTTGTAGGATATGCCAACCAAACTGAGTCTGGAATGGTTTGCTAATTTGTCCAACAGGGGTATTCTTCATGGTTTCTTCAAACTGAGGCACCATGACGCCAGGGCTAACCCAACCAAGACTACCACCATCACGTGCTGAACCTGTATCGTTTGAATAGGTCGAAGCTAAAATTGCAAAATCTTCCCCCTTTTCTACACGATTATACAAGTTGTCGATCATTTGTTTTGCGTTTTCAGGGCTAACTACTTCTGATGGCTGAATAAGAATGTGACGTACTTTATATTGGGGTACAATGGCTTTTTGCTCTGCACCTTTACGTTCAACTAACTTTAAAATATGTACGCCATCACGGACTGTAATAAGGTCAGTGGTTTGTCCAACTTGGAGTGGACTCACACGTGCAGCAAGTTCACTTGGAATATCAGAAAGTGCTCTAAAGCCCATATCTGCACCTTCAACTTTGGTGTTGGCTGTGCTGAATTTTTTAGAAATTGCAGCAACATCATTGTCGCTTGCGAGAACGTTTTTGACTTGTTTCGCCACAGCGTCAGCATTGTCACCAGAAACACGCACATGTAAGACATGTACTTGATTGCCTAATGCAGCTTGACCTTGTGGGGTATTTAAGAAGTTCTTAACGTCTTGATCTGAGATTTGAATACGAGAGGTGACGATTTGTTGGCGTAAACGGCTAATCGCTAAATCTTCAGCAATACGACTACGCAAAAAAGCATAGGTTCCTGGTGCCATTTTGTCCAACTTTTGTTGAAATGCTTCTAGGCTTGTTGTTCCAGATTGTTTCGCGACATTTAAAACAGCATCATTCAAGCTTTTCTCATCAGGTTGAATGTTGTAGCGTTTAACCTGTTCAAGCTGGGTTTGACGAATAATCAGTTGTTCTAAAGCTTGCTGTGCTAAATACTGCTCAGGTGGAACTTGTTTTTTCTGACTTTCAAGTTGGTGCTTAACTTCAGCCATGCTTGCTTCTAAGTCACTTTTTAAAATAACACTGTTATCGACAACAGCAACAACTTCATCCGACGCGTGTACAAAAGTTGGAATAGCGGTTGCGAGAGCTAAAGCTAAAGCACTCGCTTTAAAAAATTGTTTGAACTGTTTTGTCTTCATTAACGGTCTGTCCAAGTCTGATTAATATTGTTAAAGCCTAGAATACGATTTTCTAGTAATGATGAAAGTTTGCTGTTTAGTCCTCCTAAGCCTTTTAGGGTGACTTCAGCCATAATTGCACGGTTTGGTTTTACACTTGAATCGCTAACGTCATCTAAGTCGTTGTAATACTCGCGCCCATACACCGAGATACCCCAGCAACATGCTTCATAATTGACGCCTAGTAAGTATTCGCGCGCGACATTATTGTCAAGGTCATACTGAGCATGGCCCATAATACGCCAGTTGTTATGTACAGGTTGTACAAAAGATGCAACCACTTGATCGTAGTGCTCTTGGCGGTTCGCGATTTCTTTGCGGTAGTAATAGCCCACATTGTATAAATTGCCTTTATCCCCTGTGTAATACAACTGTAAATCGCGTTGAGCATTGTCGCCATTTGACATCCAAGCCGAATTAGCACCAAGGGTAAAGTTTTGTGAGAGTTGGCTTGATACGCTAACAATTGGACCAGTATGTTTTTCGTTATCAAACAAATCTGTGGTTTGATCAAGAGTCACACGACGGTCTTCAAAATAATAGCTTTGACCAACACTTGCTTTTAAGCGTTCCAGACCGACAGTATCAAATAAGCTATAACTGAGCCCTAACGACAAGAAGTTATTGTCTTCTAAGCGGTCATGACCGTAGAAACGATTAGGGCTAAATAGTTGATCATAGTTAATGGATGCGGCTACAGAGTCAAAGTTTGGTGCACCATCTTGATTTTTATATGGAGCATACGCATAGAACATGCGCGGACTGAGGGTTTGTAAGAATGTGCCTTCTTTTTCAAAGGTTAAGCCAGCATCAAAGGTAATTTGTGGAACAGTATATGATTTGTCTTTTGATGAACGATTCGTGCTATCAAATTCATTTATCGTGTCTTGGTCATAGAATGTATTTACATTACGAATAGAGATCTGTGGGATCGCAAATGCCCAAGGTGTACGATAGTTGTAACGTACAGAAAAGTCATTGTAGACACGTGTACCACTTGGTTCGAAACTGTCGTTGGTATCGCCATCAATCGTACCAAAATCCTTTTTAAAGTAGGCTGTATCATTATTAAATTCGTATTCTAAGCCTAAAGCATTACCAGTTTTATAGTTGAGTAAAAACTGAGGTAAGCGGGCATAAGGACGGTCAACGTAGGGTGTTGTTTCATCCAGTGTTTGGAAGTCTTCAATTTTAAGCTGAGCTTTTAAGCCTGGGATCCCATTTTTATAGTTGAGTTCCCATGCACGACGAAGATTTAGATCTGTTTTTGTATTTGGATTATTACTTAAGTCCGTAAAATAGTCTTTATCTGATGCGTAGTTATATTCGAGGTTTGTCGAAAATTGTTCGTTAATTTGCCAGTTATGTAAAAAGTGTAAGTCTTTACGGTCTTGATCATCATACTTGCGATCAGATGAAAGGAAACCACCCCAAATTTGGCCAGAACCGAAATTTTCAGTGAGATATCTAAACTCACCTTCAATCATAGGTCCGCGGTCACTGATGTAACGAGGCGTAATGGTTGCATCGTAGTTTGGTGCTAAATTTAAATAAACAGGGACTGCAAGTTCGATGCCTCCATCATTGGTGAAGCCGAAACTTGGTGTCAAGATACCTGTAGTGCGTCGGTCATCAATAGGGAAGTTGAAATAAGGAACTGCGAGTACAGGCACATCTTTAATATAAAGTTTGGTACCACGCGTTTCACCACGGCCTGTTTCTTGATTGAGTTTTATTTCATCTGCTTGAATTTTCCAAGTCGGTGCTTTTTCTGGCGGACATGTACTATAAGTTGCATTTTTTAAGGTAGTGGTTGTTTGCGACTGACGTAAAATTTGTTCTGCACGTCCATGCGCATGTTGTTCTTCAGCAATATAAAAACTATTTTTTAAGTCACCTTGCTGGGTTTTGAGGTTGTAATTGATTTGATCACTTTGAGCCAATAATCCACTTTGCGCCATTTGCACACGACCTTCTGCATTGGCAAAAGTCTGTGTCTGATCAATGGTGATTTTATCGGCACGAATTTGACGCCCTTCTTGGTCAATAAGCACATTGCCTTCAAGAACAGAGTTGCCTTGTGGATTGTAATGACCATAATCCGCAGTGATTGTAGAGGTTGCATTGGTAGCATCAACAGCTTTGGTTTCAGGGCTTACAGGCGTCAACCATGTTCCTTGACAATAGGCTGAGCTTAAATACTTGCCTTGTCGCTGCTGGGCTTCAGGAGACGATTTATCAACATAGTATTGCTCGTAGAACTTTTGCCCTGGATAGCTTTCTTGTAAAGCTTGTTTCAGTGATTGTTGTTCGTCTGAAATAGAAGTAGACGATGTTGCAGCATAGCTTGTGATTGAGCTACCACAAAGAAGGGTAAATATCGCAGTCGCTAAAGGATTAAATTTAAACTGATGCTTCATGTGTCTCATTTACCAAGTATGCTTAATCGCAATTAATTATTGTCGCATCATAGAGAAAAAGTTGATAAGTGGCTACACTTAGCACTTTAAAAACTCAGCCTGTATTAGAATTTATCGCAAATGAATACACAACGTGAACAATTGATCCAAACTTGGATTTCATCTGTACTTGGTTCAGATCAATTTGAAATTAACTTTTTAGCAGGCGATGCAAGCTTCCGTCGTTATGCAAGAATCAAATTGAATAATAAAACATTTATGCTCATGGATGCACCACCAGAAAAAGAAGATTGTGTGCCTTTTGTGACGATTGATGAATTTTTCGATGCTAATGGTGTTCGGGTACCGCATATTGTTGCGAAAGATTTAAATCAAGGCTTCTTGTTGCTTGAAGATTTTGGAGATGTTTTGCTGTCTACACAGTTGGATGATAATACGGTCGATGCTCATTATGAGCAGAGCTTTAAGCAGTTGATTCAATTGCAATCCATTGATGGTGAAGGGCATTTTCCTGCATATTCTTATGAAAAATTAATGACGGAAATGAGCCTGCTGACGGACTGGTTACTGCCTAGTTTACAGATTAAACCCTCCGATGCTGAATCTGCGCTGATTAAACGTACCTTTGCGATTTTAGCCAATGCTGCTTTAGCACAGCCACAAGTGATTGTGCACCGTGATTTCCACAGTCGAAATTTGATGCTTTTGGCCGATGAGCAAGAGCAAGGTGTGATTGACTTTCAGGATGCGGTGATTGGTGCGGATACTTACGATCTGATTTCAATTACACGCGATGCATATGTACAGTGGAATCCTGAGCGGGTTTATCAGTGGTTTAAAGTGTTTTATGGCTTGTTGCCTGCTACAGCAAAAGAAGGGCGTGACTTTGAGCAGTTTAAGCAAGATGCTGATTTAATGGCGATTCAAAGACATATTAAAATTTTGGGCATTTTTGTACGTTTATTTGAGCGTGATGGCAAATCAGGTTATCTCAAAGATTTACCACGGGTGATGTGGTATTTACTTGAAGAAAGTAAACCTTATGCAGAACTACAACCTTTTATGCAGTTTATGTGCGATAAAGTGATGCAGAAGTTTGAAGCAAAATATGGCAAATATGAGGTTGTTGCATGAAGGCGATGATTTTGGCAGCGGGGCTAGGCAACCGTATGCGCCCCCTCACACTGTATAAACCTAAACCCTTGCTCGAGGTCGGTGGCAAGCCCTTAATTGTTTGGCATATTGAGAAGCTCAAACAAATTGGGGTCACAGAAATTGTAATCAATTCAGCTTGGCTGGCGAATATATTGATTGGTGCTTTGGGTGATGGTTCACAGTTTGGGGTCGATATTCGCTGGACTCGTGAGGAAGAAGGGTTGGAAACGGCAGGTGGCATCATTAATGCTTTGCCACTTTTGGGTACGCAACCTTTTATCTTAATCAATGGTGATGTCTGGACGACTTTTGACTTTGCATCATTACTTAATGTTGATTTGGGAGAGGATTTAGCTCATTTGGTTTTTGTTGCCAATCCAGTGCAGCATCTCAAAGGAGATTTTATTTTAAATCAAGGACGGGCTTATACCTTTGAACAAGAGCAGTCGGGTGAGGCGCTAACTTATAGTGGTGTTGCTGTGCTTCATCCACGTATGTTTGATGGACTAGACGCAGGTAAGCGACCATTGGCACCTTTGTTAAAAGAAGCGATGTCGGCTGGTAAAATTTCTGCTGAAAAAATGCAGGCAACATGGGTAGATGTTGGCACACCTGAGCGATTAAGTGATCTAGATCTACAGATTCGTCAAGGTAAGTATGTTTAAGTGCATAATCACTAAGCGTTAACTACTGTTCCACGGCTTAGAAATCGGTATACTTCAGTTTAATTTTATTGAGATGTCTTCTTTATGCATCCATTTTTTCAAGACTTAAAGCAAGGTAGTCAAAAGCTTGGCTTAGATTTGAGTGAAGAAGCATTAAATCTATTGCTGAAGTATCAAGATGCCCTTGTGCTGTGGAACAAAGCTTACAATTTAACAGCGATTCGTGATCCTAAAGAAATGCTGGTAAAGCATTTATTAGATAGTTTAAGTATTTTAAGAGATTTACCGCAGGGCCGTTTACTGGATATTGGGACAGGTGGTGGCATGCCAGGCATGATTATTGCTCTTTGCCAACCTGAGCGTCAATGTGTTCTGCTTGATTCAAATGGTAAAAAAATTCGTTTTTTAAAGCAGTTTATTGCAGACTTAAAATTGACCAATGTAATTGCGGTTCAAACGCGTGTTGAGAATGAAGAGAGCATTAACGAGCTTGGGCAGTTTGATGTTATTACCAGTCGCGCATTTGCATCTTTAACGGATTTCATCAGTGCATCTAAACCATATATGCATCAAGACAGCATTATTGCGTCGATGAAAGGTTTGATCCCACAGGATGAAGTCGAAGCATTTAAAGATGAATTTAGCTGTGAAATTATTGCGTTAAAGGTTCCACGTTTGGACGAACAACGCCACTTACTTTTATTAAAACGTATCTAAAAAATTCAAAGGATTGGGCGGGTCATGGCACAAATTATTGCGATTGCGAACCAAAAAGGTGGTGTTGGTAAAACCACAACCGCAGTAAATTTGGCTGCATCTTTAGCAGTACTGAAAAAGCGGGTGTTATTGGTTGATATGGACTCGCAAGGCAATGCGACCATGGGTTCAGGCATTCAAAAAAATGACTTACTATATTCAGTGACCGATGTGTTGCTGGGCGAAGTGCCGATTGAAACTGCAATTACCAAAGCTGAGGTTGGCTATAAAGTTTTGGGTGCAAACCGTGATTTGGCTGGCGTAGAGTTGGCGATTGCTGAGCAAGAAGGTCGCGAGTTTATCCTTCGCGAGGCATTGAAAGAGGTCGAACAAGCATTTGACTACATCATTGTAGACTGTGCACCAAGTTTAAGTCTGATTACGGTCAATGCTTTGGCCGCAGTGGATGGTGTGATGATTCCAATGCAATGTGAATACTACGCTTTAGAAGGTTTGGCTGATTTAACACAAACGATTGATCGTATTCAACAAGCATTGAACCCAGAGTTAAAAATTATTGGTGTATTACGTACTATGTATGATGCACGTAATGCTCTGACACGGGATGTATCTGAAGAATTAGAACAATACTTCGGTAAGAAACTCTATGACACGGTCATTCCGCGTAATGTGCGATTGGCTGAGGCGCCAGCACATGGTTTACCTGTGATTTATTTTGAAAAAAGCTCAAAGGGCGCAGTGGCTTATTTACATTTGGCTGCTGAAATGATTAAGAAAAGCAAAGTGAAAAAAGGAAGTAACGCATGACCGTTAAGAAACGTGGACTAGCAAAAGGTCGTGGTTTAGATGCCTTACTTGGCTCAATCCAAAAAGAGAAATTACAACTTGAAGCACAAGCGCTTGATCATGGTCAACTCAAGCAGATTGATGTTCATTTATTACAACGCGGTGCATATCAACCACGTCGTTTTATCAATGAGCAAGACTTACAAGAGCTAGCTGCATCTATTGAAAAACATGGGGTGATGCAACCGATTGTGATTCGTCCAATTGACAATGAACAACATCCTTATGAAATTATTGCGGGTGAACGTCGTTGGCGTGCGGCGCAACTTGCAGGCTTAACAGAAGTTCCTGCTATTGTGAGGGACTTGAGCGATCAAGTTGCCATTGCACTGGCTTTAATCGAAAACATTCAGCGCCAAGATTTAAACCCTGTCGATCAGGCGATGGCATTACAACGTTTTCATGATGAATTTGGCTTGAGCCATCAGGAAATCGCTGACACGGTGGGTAAGGCGCGTACCACAGTAAGTAATTTACTTCGTTTATTGAGTCTTGCTGAACCTGTGAAAGATTTTATGCAACAGGGTTTACTCGATATGGGGCATGCGCGTGCCATTTTAACATTGAAGGCAAAAGATCAGCTCAAAGTTGCAGAGTTAGTAATTGAGAAGAGTTTGTCTGTACGTCAGACTGAACAATATGTTCGTGATTTTAATGCACCTAAGCAAGAAAAAGAAAAAACGGAAATTGCGCCTGATATTCAACAGTTGACGCAACGTTTGACGGATCGTTTTAGCGCAAATGTCAAAATTGATCATAATAAACAAGGCAAAGGTAAGCTCACGATTCATTATCATTCACTCGATGAGTTGGATGGTATTTTGAATATTTGTTTGGCTGAATAATTTTATTTTCAATTTATAAATACTTGGGGAAGTGTTATGTGGGAATTGGTAAAAGCAGGGGGGTGGCTCATGCTCCCCCTTGTACTCTGTTCAATCTTTACTGTTGCGATTAGCTTGGAGCGTTTTATTCGCCTGAAAAGATCGACGATTCTACCTAAAGATTTACTTTTGACTCCATCACAAAGCATACAAAGCATTTTGCCTAAACTTAAACAGTCTGATTTACAGACGACAACATTAGGGCGAATTTTGGAAGTGGGTTACCAAAGTAAAACTCAAGGTGAACAGTTTGCACGTGCACAGATGGAAGCAACAGCGTCTCAGGAAATTGGCTATCTTGAAAAAAATATTAATTTTCTAGGTACACTCAGTGCTGTTGCTCCGTTGTTAGGCTTATTAGGAACAGTACTTGGTATTATCGAGTCGTTCTTAATGATTGATATTGGTAACAGTAGTAATCCAACTTTGATGATTCCAGGGATTTCAAAAGCTTTGATTACGACAGCGGCAGGGATGTTCATTGCGATTCCAGCACTGTTTGCTTACCGCTATTTTCAGCGTTTAGTACAAGAATATATTGCTGAACTGGAACAGCAATCGACCTTGTTTCATGCCGCTTTATTTTATAAGCAATCAGAAACGTTGCTTGAAAATCATGATGATGTTGTGGTTAAACAAGCGAGCTAAGGTGAACGATGAAATTCAAGCGCACACAAGTTGAAGATATTCATATCAACCTCACACCAATGATTGATTGCTTATTGTTTATTTTGGTGTTTTTATTGCTGACCACAACATTTAATCAATTTAGCCGTATGAATTTAACCTTGCCCGATGCGCAGGGAGTTCCGCCCAAGACATTTGATCATAAAATTGAAGTTGTTGTTGATTCCACAGGACACTATTCAATCAATGGTCAGTCGATTGCATCGAAAGATACATCAGAATTAAATACCGCAATTAAACAGATTTCTAATGACCGTCGTGATCTAATGTTTGTGATTGCTGCTGATGCTAAAGCAACTCATCAAGATGTTATTCGTGTAATGGATGTGGCTGGTCAGCTTGGATTTGTAAATGTCAATATTAGTACGAAAGTGCCTTCCCGAGGTTATTAGTGAAACACGATTTTAAAGTTTATCTACGTCTACTGAGCTATTTAAAACCGTATTGGGGCGTAGCGATTCTTGTATTTATTGGTTTTGCTATAAATGCAGCGACAGAGGTTTCTGTCGCTAAATTGCTTGAAAAAATTATTGAGGCAATTCAGCATCGTGATCAAAGTTTCACTTCGCTATTTCCATTATTGGTTGTACTGGTGATGTTTTTTCGTGGGCTAGGTTTGTTTATGGGTGGCTATTTTACAGCCGTGATCTCAAGAAACTTGGTTTTTAACATTCGCCAAGTCGTCTTTGCTAAATTATTACGCTTGCCCTCACAGTATTATCTCGATAATAACAGTGGTCATATCACTGCAAAAATCATGTTTAATGTTGAGCAGTTAACGGCTGCATCTTCAGAGTCCTTAAAAACCATTGTTCAACAAGGCCTGATTACCATTGCTTTACTTGGCTATCTCATTTATAGCAATTGGCGTTTGACTTTATGTATTTTGATTTTTGCCCCGCTGATAGGTCTGCTTATTCGTAAAGCTGCGAAGCGTATGCGTAAGTTATCTATTCAAGTACAAAATACCATGGGTGATGTGAACCATGTTGTACAAGAAACAGTCAATGGTCACTTGGTGGTCAAAGGTTTTGGTGGTCAGACTTATGAGCAACAGCGTTTTAAAGATACGTCTATGGAAAATTTGCGACGTGGCTTAAAAATGGTGGTTGTACAACAATTAAATAGTCCGATTGTACAGCTTATTATGTCCATTTCGCTAAGTGTAGTGATGTGGATTGCGTTGCGTCCAGAAATCATGCAAGACACCAGTGCGGGCCAATTTGTGGCTTACATTACAGCAGCAGGTATGTTGAGCAAACCGATTAAAGCACTGACAGATGTGAATGAGAAGATTCAACGTGGTATGGCTGCGGCGCATTCTGTTTTTGAAATTTTAGACTTACCAGAAGAGAGAAATACGGGCACTTTAACGCCTGCGCTAAGAGGTAATATTGACTTTAAAGATGTTAATCTGGTGTATACCGATGGTCATCATGCTCTACATGATTTTAACCTCAGTGTAAAAGAGGGTGAAACTGTTGCGCTGGTGGGGCGCTCAGGTGCTGGTAAAACGTCTTTGGTAAATTTGTTGGTTCGCTTCCAAGATACGACATCAGGCCAGATTCTATTTGATGGTATAGATATATACGACATTGAAATCAATAGTCTGCGTAATCAAGTTGCAATGGTTAATCAACAAGTGGTTTTATTTAATCGTACTGTGCGTGACAACATTGCCTATGGTCAGCTTGAAAATGCCTCTGATGAAGAGGTTGTTGAGGCAGCAAAAGCTGCGTATGCACATGATTTTATTATGGCATTACCGCAAGGTTATAACACTAAGTTGGGTGCACAAGGTCTTAATCTATCAGGTGGACAACGTCAACGTATTGCGATTGCTCGTGCAATTTTGAAAAACGCGCCTGTATTAATTCTAGATGAGGCAACCAGTGCACTTGATAATGAGTCTGAGTATTTTATTCAACGTGCTTTTGATGCAGCCATGCGTGACCGTACAACGATTGTGATTGCCCATCGTTTATCGACGATTGAAAATGCAGACCGTATTGTGGTGATGGATAAAGGGCGTATAGTAGAACAAGGTAGCCATGCCGAGCTTATTGCAAAACAAGGTGCCTACTATCAGCTCCATCAGCGTAATTTTGAGGAAAACTAAACCATGTCAGGTGCGCAGTTTATTCAGGATGCTTGGAACTCACAGGCAAAGTGGTTAATTGTGCTTCGACCCTTGTCTTGGTTATATCGAGGTGGTTTTCTTCTGAACCGAAAACTGTATCGGTGTAATATTAAAAAAGCCTATACCGCTCCTGTTCCTGTGATGGTGATTGGCAATATCACCGTAGGCGGGAGTGGTAAAACACCGCTGTTGATTCATCTCGTCAGTTATTTGCAAAGTAAAAATATTCGAGTCGGAGTCATTAGTCGTGGTTATGGTGCAAAAGGGCCTTTTCCAGCACTGGTAGACTTAAACTCGGTGCCCGAATATGTCGGTGATGAGCCTACTTTGATTGTGCAGTCAACAGATGTACCTATGGCTGTGGGACCAAACCGACAAGAAAGCATAGAGCTCCTGTTATCGCATTCTCCTATTGATCTAATTATTAGTGATGATGGTCTGCAACACTGGGCATTGAACCGTCAAATTGAATGGATTGTGTTGGATAATAATCGTGGTTTAGGTAATGCGAAATTATTGCCTGAAGGTTATTTGCGCGAACCAAAGTCAAGGCTCAATGAAGGAACAGTAATTGAGCATGCCGATCATCCTACATATAGGATGCATATGCATTTAGAGGTCGCAGAGCCTTATTTGTTGAACAGCACTGAAGCCAAAGTATTTAATCGGCAAGATGACTTTTATGCTGTGGTGGGGATTGGATTTCCTCAGCGCTTTTATCGCACTTTAGAAGGGATGGGCGTGCAGCAGTTCCAGTGTCATGAATTTGCTGATCATCATGAATATGAATTAGAAGATTTGGTCTTTGATGATGCCAATCCGATCATTACTACTGAAAAAGATGCTGTTAAAATTTTAGCTTTGCTGAAACAAAACCCAAGTTATTCTCGTGATATTTGGGTTGTTCCTGTCGATGCTGTTTTGTCAGCCACATGTTATGACACTTTGCATCAACAACTTGCCTCTGTTGGTATTAAAATTTCTTAAGGTTTTTTATGAAACACATTGTTATCCCTGCGCGCTTTGCGAGCACACGTTTGTCTGGTAAACCTTTGCTTAAAATTCATGGTCGTGAAATGATTTTACGAGTGGTTGATCAGGCTAAAAAGGTAGAGGGTTTTGATGATTTGTGCGTCGCAACAGATGATCAGCGAATTTATGATCTCTGTAAAGCTGAAGGGGTGGATGTGGTGTTAACTTCGACAGATCATCCATCTGGTACAGACCGCCTAAGTGAAGTGGCAAAAATTAAGGGCTGGGCCAGCGAAGATATCATTGTGAATGTTCAAGGTGATGAACCGCTATTGCCTGCAAGTTTAGTTAAGCAAGTTGCACAGCTTTTAGAGTCTCAAGTTGATTGTTCAATGTCGACTTTGTGTGAGCCCATTCAGCATCTAGATGAGTTTAAACGTGACAGTATTGTTAAGGTTGTGATGTCGAAATACAAGCAAGCACTATATTTCAGTCGTGCCACTATTCCTTATGACCGTGATGCAGCAAAACAAGCAGAACCAAGCTTACATCATCAAGCCTATCGCCATTTGGGGCTGTATGCTTATCGTGTGAAATTGCTTCAAGAGTATGTGACATGGGACATGGGGTCACTTGAAAAACTTGAAAGCTTAGAGCAACTACGTGTTTTAGAAAACGGTCATCGTATTGCGATAGATGTTGCAGAAGCGAATTTACCGCCAGGTGTCGATACTCAGGAAGATTTAGACCGACTCAATGCCATGGATGTGGCTCATTTTGCATAATTGGACTTAGGTTTTAGACATGAAACAAACCCTGCCTGAGCAGATTTATCCGTGGCATCAAAGTGTTTGGGAAACGTTGACGACACGATTTCCCAATATTGGTCATGGCTTATTGTTTTATGGCAGAAAAGGTTGTGGTAAAGAGACTTTTGCTGAGCAGTTTTTGGCTTGGGTGTTGTGTGCTAATCGACAAGCTAAGCAATTAGCCTGTGGTGAGTGTGGAAGTTGTCAGTGGTTAAAGGCGGATACACACCCTAACTATGTTCACATCACCACAGATGAAGACAATAAAAAGCAAAATGCCAAAATCAAAATTGAAAAAATCCGTGATCTTTTGCCTTTTGTACAACAAACCGTGGATGGTTGGCGTGTTGTCATGATTGAGCCGGCCGAAGCATTGAATATTGCATCAGCCAACGCGCTACTAAAAACGCTTGAAGAACCGGGTGATCGTGTTGTTATCATCTTATTGGCAGACCACTATTTAAAACTGCCTGCGACGATTCGTAGTCGTTTACAACACTTCGCTTTGGATCGGATTCAACCGCAACAAGCAGAGCAATTTTTAAATCAACATTTGCCCAATAGTGACTTAGCACAGCTACATTTGCTGATGAATTTATCTAATCACATGCCTTTGCAGGCTATTGCATTATCCGAGAGCGAATGGTTGGCTCAACGGGCTGAATTTTTAAAAGATTGGCAAAAGTTGGTAGTGGATAAAAATATGCCAATGGCAATTGCGACCAAGTGGAACAAAGTGCTCGCATTTAGTGATTTTATTCAAATGTTTGAGTACTTGTTGTCAGATTTGATTTGTGTCAAGCTAAATCAACAGTTGAAAAACACTGATTTGGATTTCAGTGTGCTAGCAGAACAGTATTCACTTGAAACGTTGTTTTCAATTTATGCTGAGCTGCAACAGTCAAAACAATATATTGAACAAAATGTACAAACTAATTTAGTGCTCGACCAATTGTGTATTCGGTTGATGGATGTTTAAAACAGGGGAATTTTATGCAACCACGTATGGGCGGAATTATTCAAGCCAATATTCCAGATAAAGCAACGTTATATGCTAGTTATATGCCTTTTGTTGTAGGTGGTGGTTTGTTTATTCCATCTAAGCAGCCTGTGAAATTGGGCGAGGAAGTCTTTGTTTTGGCAACATTGCCAGAACAGTCGCAAAAAATTCCACTGACGGGCAAAGTTATTTGGGTTTCTCAAAAACAAAATGGAATCAAACTTCAAGGATTTGGGATTCAGCTTTCTGGAGAGAAAGGGGTTTATTACAAATCTGAGGCGGAAAAATTGCTTGCAGGTCTTAAGTCTGAAGGTCGAACTAGTTACACTATGTGATTATGTAAGTGAAGTAGGAAACGCCTGTGTTTGTAGATACGCATTGCCATTTAACCATGTTGGATTTAACGCCTTATGATGGGAGTTTAGATTTAGCATTAGCGCAGGCACGTGAAGCTGGCGTTCATCGCTTTATGAGCATCTCGGTTGATATTGATGACCATATTGAATTGGCAAAAATAGCGGCTCGTCATAACGATGTAGGTTATAGCGTTGGTGTGCATCCTTGTGAAGATCCTGAAACTATGGCGCGTGCAAGTACAGATTATTTAATTGAACTTGCACAACCTGAAAAGGTATGGGCGATTGGTGAGACTGGGCTTGATTACTTTCATAGCACAGATTTTATTGCAGAACAAAAAGACTGTTTTGCACGACATATTCATGCTTCACAAGCCGTAAAAAAACCAGTTGTTGTGCACACCCGTTCGGCGAAACAAGATACTGTGGATATTATTCGTGCTGAAAAATCAACGCATGGTATTTTGCATTGTTTTACTGAAGATTGGGAAACAGCCAAGGCAGTTTTAGATTGTGGTTATTATGTGTCATTTTCAGGTATTGTCTCTTTCAAAAATGCGCAAGACCTGCGTGATGTTGCAAAACAAGTTCCTTTAGACCGCCTCTTGATTGAAACGGATAGCCCCTATTTAGCGCCTATGCCGTATAGAGGAAAGTCTAATGAACCAAAGTACGTTCCTTATGTAGCAAAAGCCTTGGCAGACGTATATGATAAGTCCTTGGAAGAGATGGCTTTCATCACAACGCAGAATTTTGAAAACCTTCTCAAGATGAAGTAAATAAAATTGAAACGATAAAAGCGTATAAGAGAGTGATAGGGTGAAGATGGATCGTCAGGCTCAGTTTCGAGCGAGAGAAGCGTTAATTTTTCAAGTGGCTGAACAGTTGCTTTTAGAAAATGGCGAAGCAGGAATGACCCTTGATGCATTGGCAGCAGAATTGGATCTGGCAAAAGGTACGCTTTATAAGCATTTTCAAAGTAAAGATGAACTGTATATGTTGCTTATTATTCGTAATGAGCGCATGTTGCTTGAAATGATTCAGGACACGGATAAGCAGTTCCCTGAACATTTAGCTTTTTTTATGCTTCATCATTTGCATCATCCTGAACGGACGGTGTTATTTCACCAAATCGAAGAGCGATTATCGACCACTGGTGTTGGGATCTATCATTTATTTACCGAGCTTTATCAGGTGCGTAAGCAACGTTTGCGTTTGATTATTCGTATGACGGAGCGGTATTTAGAGTCGATCGACAGCCAAATGACGGTACGCGATTATTTGGCTTCTATTTGGTCTTTAACGCATGGTGCGGCAGCCATTTTAAACTCTAGTTTTTATCAACGTTATTTGGGTTCGCGTGATACCTTGCGTGTTGCTTATATTGACCAAGCTTTGGCGATGCCTAAACAAATGGGTGCCGCGGGATATTTTGCTTAGCGGATTAGATCTATGAAACAGAAACCACCTTCAAGGATTCAAGGATTTACACTGGTTGAGTTGATGGTGGTGATTGTGATTATGGCCATTATGGCATCATTGGTGATGTTGAATATCAATGGGGTTGATCAACGTAAAGCGGCGCAAGCCCGTGATTTTTTCATAATGGATGTGCAGAAAATTGCACGCGAAGCCAATGATCAGGCACGTGTGTTGGCATTAGAAATTCATCCTGCAACTGATGTCGCCGATTTTTCATATAATGTGATTGAATATAAAAATCCACAACTAACAGCTTTTACACCACAACAAAATAATACGATGCAAAATCAGCAAAAGTGGCAAGCATATACAGAGTTTCCTCAGCAAGTTTTAGCCAAGAATGTTTCTTTCGCAGTGCAATCTTTAGATTATGACGCTTCGAAAGCGGGAAATAATGATTTAATCCAAGAAAATGCCCCTAAATTGATTTGGCTGGGAAATGGGGAGGCTAAGCCTGTACGCGTTCAATTTTATTATGCGAATGAACCAGTGGGGGCGGAAATTGAAATTGATCATTTAGGTAAGATTAATGCGAGCTAAAAGTTTACAACATCGCCTGCATTCTTGTGCTCGGATGAAACAGTATTTCATGACTCCTCGCCCCTCAAACATAGCTTTGGGTCTTTCTTGCGAGGCAGTACCCCTTAGATCGAATCTTGCTCGAATTAACCACTTCTCAGGATTTACATTGTTGGAGGTGATGGTTGCTCTGGCTATTTTTGCTACCGCAGCGGTCGCTTTAACCAAAGTAGGTATGCAATATACCCAGTCTACTGCACATGCAATTTTACGAACCAAAGCTCAATTTGTTGCTTTGAATGAAATTTCCATGATGGAAATCAATCGTGATTGGTTACAAGGTACAGCCTCTAAACAAATCACTCAGCAAGGAGAAACTTGGCAAATTGATAAATCGGCTCAGGCAACGATTAGTGCCAATGTCCAACGCGTCAATGTTCAAGTGAGCTTGGTGAATACTGAAACTGGAAAAGTGGATTCAGGTGTTACGAGCTTGGTCTTTTTTAACCATCGTGATGGAAGCCAGCCATGAAACAACACTCAGGCTTCACTTTGGTTGAGTTATTGGTGGCGATAGCAATTTTTGCTGTATTGTCCGCTTTGGGCTGGAAAGTGTTTGATTATCTAATCAAGATCAAAGATCGAAATACGCAACATGAGCAACGTTTAGGGCAGTTACAAGAAGCTTATCAGCAATTGCTACGTGACTCGGTACAAATTGTTCCAATTACAGCCAATGTGGCTGATCAAATTCAGCCTGCTTTGGTGCTGCAAGATGGACAGCTTAGTTTTAGTAAAACGGGTGTGACAGATCCTTTAATGCAAGGTATACCACCTGAAGAACGGGTTGAATATGTTTACAAAGCAGATGAAAAAAAACTGTATCGTTATAAATATAAAAACTTAAATCAAATAGGTCATGACCAACCTGAAACCAGTGTCTTAATGGAGTCGGTCGATCAATTTCAAGTGATGGTGCTCAATCCAAATGAATTAGCACAGTGGCCTGAAGCAGCATTAAATGATCATGATCTAGCACAGGCCAAGCTGTTGCCTCGCGGTTTAAAAATAAACCTCACAGTCAATGATGAGCGTTATGAATGGGTATTTAGTTTGTTAAATACCGACTTTTTAAAACAAAAAGATTAAGTTGTAGGACATGAAACACGCGGGCTTTATACCAAACCATTTGTTTTTAAATATATTCGTTGCGAATAGGGGCACCTTTTGATGCGGTTTCAGCGTGGTATTGCATTGATTACGATTTTGGTGATGGTGGCTTTAGCAACTATCCTCGCTGCGACTATTGCGAAACATCAGCGCAATACGGCTGAAAGTACTGCTTATCTAATGAGACAAAACCAAGCCTTGTTATATGCAAAAAGTGCTGAAGCTTTTTTTGCTGAATTGTTGGTGGATGATGCACAGAATGCTGCGGATGTTGATCATCTACAAGAAACGTGGGCAAAGCCTATGCCTGCTTTTCCAGTAGAGGACGGTTTTGTTTCAGGGCGTCTGGAAGATCAGTCGGGTAAATTTAATTTAAATGGGCTGCTTAAATCAGACGGAACAGTCAATGAAGCTGCAAAACTCTGGTTTGAAAAATTGTTAGAGCGTGTTGGATTGCCTGCACAACTTTCAGAAGCAGTCATTGACTGGCAAGATGAAAATGACGAAGTCGGTGGGTCGATGGGCGCAGAATCGACTTATTATCAAAGTTTAGCTCAAGGTTATTTACCAGCAAATCGACCTTTTTATAATATCGAGCAGTTGAAGTTGGTTCGTGGTTTTGAAGGTCGTAATTATCAACTCATCGCACCTTATGTCAGTGCATTATCGAGCAATGCCTTAAAGGTGAATATAAATACAGCACCTGCGTTGGTATTGGCAAGTATTGACCCGAAACTAGATATATCAGCTATTCAAAACATGCAAAAACAACAACAGGCCAGTCTTAAACATTTTTCTAATGTCAGTGAGCTGTGGGAAATTGATCCGTTTAATCAGATTGAAGAAGAGCAGCGGGCTGCGGTTAATGATTTTCTGGGTGTTCAATCCAATTATTTTAAAGTAAGAATAGACGTGATGCTCAATGAGCGTAAACGTCAATTTAGTAGTGATTTGGTGCGAAAAGAACAAACAGTTTATGTGGCATATCGAAGTATGGCACCGTTTTAAACGTCGTTGGGCAGATTGATATGATTTGTCAATCGACTTCAACAATAAAATAAATGAGCATCTATTAACTTTTGCTTTATAATTAAAGTTAATCCTCAGAAAGTTTGATTGCATTACGACATATGTTAATTCGTAAGTTATTTAAGTTTGAAAATGCCCATATTGTACGTAATTGTACTTCGGATCGTTGTAAGCGTTCGATTCATGGTCATAGCTACAAAGTAGAATTACTTCTCAAAGCCTCTAAATTGGATCATGGTCAAATGGTCTATGACTTTGGTTTGCTCAAAGGTGTGATTAAAGATCTTTATGATTCTTTTGATCATGCAATTTGTTTTTGGCAAAACGACGATCCTGAATATATTCAAGCCTGTAAAACATTTAGTGCGCGTTGGGTATCTTTACCAGTTTCACCATCCGCTGAGCAATTTTCGCGTATCTTCTTTTACCTTGCCCAACAAGTACTTGCTTCGACTGTAACTCAAAACGGTGAGGGTGACGTGGAAGTGTATTCTGTGATTGTGCATGAAACAGATACGGGTTATGCGCAAAGCTTTATTGAAGATATTGAAAATGAGCAGATGGGACTTTTAGCTCTTAATGAAATAGAATTTTCAGAGCAAATTCAAGCAGAATGGAATGATACTGAAATGTATAGCAAGTTAAAAGAAGGTATCAAATTTCATAATCCGAATGTAGAATTGCAAGTCAAATTGTGAAATTTGTCACAGAATATAAAGTCAAGGAATAAGGCGCAAGTATGTCTTTAACAGAACAACAGCAAACCAAGCTTGATAAAATTCAGCTGGATGCCAGTTGGAAATATGGATTAAGTGATTTTTTACTGAGTCCAAAAATGGATGCGTTAAAGCAATTTCTTGTTACAGAAATCAAGGCGAATAAAGTGATTTATCCGCCAAATGCACTGATTTTTAATGCATTTAATACAACACCATTGTCAAATGTAAAAGTAGTGATTCTGGGACAAGACCCGTATCATGGACCCAAGCAGGCGCATGGACTCAGTTTTTCCGTACAAAGAGGACTTGCTTTACCGCCATCTTTACGTAATATTTTCCATGAGTTAAATAAAGATTTAGGTATTGAAATACCTAAACATGGGGATTTAACTCGTTGGGCGCAGCAAGGTGTTTTGCTGTTGAATAGTGTATTAACCGTTGAAGCTGGTCAACCGACATCACATCAAAAACAAGGTTGGGAAGACTTTACTGATCATGTGATTGATGTGTTAAATGAACAGCGAGAGCATATTGTTTTTATTCTTTGGGGAGCATATGCGCAGCGGAAAGGACAACGGATTGATCAAGAAAAACATTTGGTGTTAAAGGCGGCACATCCGTCACCTTTGGCAGCAAACCGTGGTGGATTCTTCGGTTGTAAAGTTTTTTCAAAATCCAATAATTATCTTAAACAACATGGCATTGAGCCTATAGACTGGCAGCTGGACGCATGACATATTCTCCCGTTTCTAAAAACTACCATCCAGATTTGATTGTAGAAGAAGCAAAAAATGGTTGGCGCATTGTTCGTCTGAATCGACCAAAATCACTTCATGCTTTGGATGAAACGATCGTTTCTGCTCTATTTGAAGTATTTCAAGACTTTCATAATGATGATGCTGTTAAAGCCATTTGGTTAGATTCTACGACCCCAAAAGCATTCTGTGCGGGTGGTGATGTGCGTAAGTTGCGTCAATTGGTGATTAATGATGAAGTAGCGACAGCAAATAAATTCTTTGAACAAGAATATGCACTGGACCTACTATTGCATAATTATGCAAAACCAGTATTGGTGTGGGGCGAAGGTTATGTGATGGGTGGTGGTTTAGGTCTGTTTATGGCTGCGCCATTCCGTTTGGTCACACCGCATTCACGTTTGGCGATGCCTGAGATTAATATCGGTTTGTATCCAGATGTTGGCGCAACGCGCTTCTTGGCAGATCGTGGTGCTATTGGCTTGTTTACTGGCTTAACGGGTTCAATTATGACGGCAGCTGGCGCATATGGTATAGGCTGGGCCACCCATATTTGTGATACGCAACGTAGTACCGTGCTTGAAAAGTTGATCAATATTGATTGGAGCCATTATCCAGCAGGTGACTTTAGAGCGATTGATGATACCTTAAATAGTATGCACCGCCCGGTAGGTCCAGGCCCACTACAAAACTCGTTGGATGTGATTCATAGTGTATGTCGTGGTGTGAACTTTGAGCATGATTATGATGCTATTGTCGGTTTAAGTGATGCGCGTAGCGATTGGCTTCGTCAAGCCAGTGAGAACTTGCAAAAAGGTTCACCTACAACTGCTGCATTAACATGGTTGTTATGGCAGTGGGGTAAACAGGTTCATTCGTGGAATGAAGTTTTTGAGCTTGAGACACAAATTTCTGACTGGAAAATTCGCCATGCAGATTTCGTTGAGGGTGTACGCGCGCGCTTAGTGGATAAAGATTTGTCACCAGCATGGAAACAAGGGGTTAATAATAGCTTAAAAGGTATTTTTGCTGGAAATCCGCCAACGACAACTATCGCAAGTTGGAACGAACTTCTTAAGCATTACGACCTAATCTAATTTGACTTTATGACAGATGTTTTAAAAACGGACAGTGAATGGATGCAGCTTGCTTTAGAGCAAGCTGCAGTTGCCGCTTCAAAAGGAGAAGTTCCTGTTGGGGCGGTCATCGTGAGCCAGAATAAGGTTATTGGTTCAGGCTTTAATGCACCTATTTCATTGAATGACCCTACCGCACATGCAGAAGTTCAAGCTCTTCGAGATGCTTGTCAAAATATACAAAATTATCGTTTACCTGATGATGCGGTCATATATGTGACGCTTGAGCCATGCACCATGTGTGTGGGTGCTTTAGTGCATGCACGTGTTGCAAAAGTGGTTTTTGGAGCAACTGAACCCAAAGCAGGCTCTTTAATCAGTGCCCGTAAACTATTTGAAACAGGGTATTATAATCATCAGTTTTTGTTTGAAGCAGGTTGCTTGCATGAGCAATGCTCGTTGCAACTTAGTCAATTTTTTAAAATGCGTCGCGAGCAAAAACGACTATCTCGTTTACAAGAAAAGTGACAGAGATGTTTGTATAATGCTCATTTCATGTAAAATAAAATGACAATTAAAATTGTCAAATAATATATTGGAATCGACCATGAATTATATTCAGATTAAGAAAGAGTTTAGTGCGCCTTTAGAGCAGGTGTTTGATTTACTGTCTAAACACTCCACGTATAACGTTGCATTTGCACCAGTCCAAGTGGTTCGGGTAAAAGACTCGGCAGATCCAGAACGCCCTGATGGTCTAGGTTCTGTTCGTCGTATGGGCTTCGGTCCTATTAAGCCTTTACAAGAACAAATCACATTAATGAAAGTGAATGAGCGGATTGAATACAAAATTATTAAAAATCCACTCATCAAGCATCATCTCGGGATTATTGAGTTCGAAGCAATTGATCCAAATAAAACTTTAGTGACCTATACGATTGAATTACAGGCACGTGTACCTTTTGTCAGTAAATTAATCCTTGCACAGCTTAAATCTGCGATTAAACTAGGTTTTTCAAAACTCGCTAAATCTGTATAACAAACTTTGGGTAAGCAATGACAGTTCAAATTATTACGATTGATGGTCCAAGTGGTTCGGGCAAAGGCACGCTCGCTGCAAAAATAGCAGCGCATTATCAGTTTCATTTGCTCGATTCAGGTGCACTCTATCGTCTGTTGGGATTGTCCTTACATCAGCATGATTTGTTAGATGTTGTGGCGACAGAGTTGGCACAATGTGTGGAAATTGCTACACATTTAGACATACAATTTTTAAGCACTGCGCAAGGCACACAAGTCTTGCTTAAGGGTGAGGATGTTAGTCAAACCATTCGCACTGAGCGAGTTGGTGAGTTTGCATCAAAAGTTGCAACGATTCCTGAACTTAGAGCTGCACTGGTTGATCGCCAGCATGCTTTTGCACAGCCCCCTGGTTTGGTTGCAGACGGTCGAGACATGGCTACATCTATCTTTCCTGAAGCACAAGCGAAGATTTATTTAACTGCTTCAGCCCAATCTCGTGCTGAACGAAGAGTAAAGCAGTTGCAGGGTATGGGGCTGGATGCTAAAATAAACGATATTTTAGCTAATATTGAGGCGCGTGATAAACGTGACATGGAGCGAGAAGTTGCTCCACTCAAACCAGCGGCTGATGCTTATCTCATTGATAGTTCTGAATTGAACATTGATGAGGTGTTTCAGCTCATGACGGCTTATATAGATAAGCAATTAGCAAATTAACGAATTTTATATTCAGCAGAAGCATAGCTTGATCAGTTCAATATGGACTATGTAGACGCTTAACTAAACCGGCCTTGTCTGATCCAAGACCGCTGACTTTATCAGGTATATCATGACCGAATCTTTTGCAGCCCTCTTTGAAGAAAGCGAATTAAACCTCAACGTTGAAAAGGGTGCTGTCATCCAAGGCGTTGTAGTAAACATCGATTCTGACTGGGTAACAGTTGACACTGGCCTTAAATCAGAAGGTATTGTTGACCGCGCTGAATTCTTAAATGAACAACGCGAACTTGAAGTTCAAGTTGGCGACACTGTTGATGTTGTTGTTGAAGCTCTTGACAATGGCATGGGTCAAACAGTTTTATCACGTGAAAAAGCGAAACGTGCTGAAACTTGGACTAAACTTGAAAAAATCTTTGAAGACGGCGAAATCGTTACTGGTGTTATCTCTGGTAAAGTTAAAGGCGGTTTCACTGTTGACATCGGTCCAGTTCGTGCGTTCCTTCCAGGTTCTTTAGTTGATACTCGTCCTATTCGTGATACTACTCACTTAGAAGGTAAAGAGTTAGAATTTAAAGTAATCAAACTTGATGCTAAACGTAATAACGTTGTTGTATCTCGTCGTGCTGTTATGGAAGCTGAATCTTCAGCTGACCGTGAAGCTCTTCTTGCTCAGCTTGAAGAAGGTCAAACAGTTACTGGTACTATCAAAAATCTTACTGACTACGGCGCATTCGTTGACCTTGGCGGTATTGATGGTCTTCTTCACATCACTGACATGGCTTGGAAACGCATCAAGCATCCATCAGAAGTGGTTGAAGTTGGTCAAGAAGTTACTGTTAAAGTACTTAAATTTGACAAAGAACGTAACCGCGTATCTTTAGGTCTTAAGCAATTAGGCGAAGATCCATGGTTGGCGATCATGAGCCGTTATCCTAAAGGTTCTATCGTTAAAGCTCGCGTAACTAACTTAACTGACTACGGCTGTTTTGCAGAAATCGCTGAAGGCGTTGAAGGTTTAGTACACGTTTCTGAAATGGACCACACAAACAAAAACATCCACCCATCTAAAGTTGTTCAGATTGGTGATGAAGTTGATGTTATGGTTCTTGAAGTTGACGAAGAACGTCGTCGTATTTCTCTTGGTATCAAACAAACTCGTGCTAACCCATGGGAAGAGTTTGCTAAGAACCACGACAAAGGTGAAAAGGTTTCAGGTACTATCAAGTCAATCACTGACTTCGGTATCTTCATCGGTTTACCAGGCGGTATTGATGGTCTAGTTCACTTGTCTGATATTTCTTGGAACGAACAAGGTGAAGAAGCGATTCGTCGTTACAAGAAAGGTGATACTGTTGAAGCGGTTATCCTTTCTGTAGATGCTGAAGGCAACCGTATCAGCCTTGGTATCAAACAAATGAACAGCGATCCGTTCAACGATTTCTTAGCTGCTAACGAACGCGGTGCGCTTGTTAAAGGTACTGTAACTGCTGTTGACGCTCGTGGCGCAACTGTTAAGTTAGCTGACGAAGTTGAAGCGACTCTTAAAGCATCTGAAATCAATCGCGACCGCGTTGAAGATGCAACTAAGTTCCTTGAAGTTGGTCAAGAAGTTGAAGCTAAAATCATCAACGTAGATCGTAAATCTCGCTCTATCAACTTGTCTATCAAAGCGAAAGACGAAGCTGAAGAGAAAGAAGCAGTTGCTAACTTGAAGACAGCAGCTAACGGTCAAGACAATGGTCCTAAGACTATTGGTGATTTGATCAAAGCTCAAATGGGCAACTAAGTAGATGTTTAAATTGTATTGTTAATGTAAGTTAACTAATACTTTTTACACAAATACAATAAACGGTAGCGTAGTATTCACTTATTACGCTACCGTTTTGTATTTAAACAGGTTATTATCATTCTATCTACATGGTAGCTTGATAATTAAAGAGGTCGCAGATGACTACGGAAGCACTTAATAAGTCTGACTTAATAGAGCGTATTTCTCTAAAAAATCCACACTTAGCAGAGCCACTAGTGGAAGAAGCTGTTAAGATTATGATTGATCAAATGATTGCATCACTATCTTCTGATAGCCGTATTGAAATTCGTGGTTTTGGGAGTTTTGCACTTCACCATCGTGAGCCTCGTGTAGGTCGTAACCCTAAAACAGGTAAGTCGGTAGAGGTGGCTGCTAAAGCTGTTCCACATTTTAAACCAGGTAAAGCATTACGTGATGCAGTAAACGATTCTGCAGACTAATAAAATTTATCGGGGTGTTTATGCGTTACGTATTATTCGCATTATTAATTGTACTGTTTGGCTATTGTTTAGCTTTAGTACTGCAAAACGGAACTGAGCTGACTGTTGATCTGTTGTTTATACAGGTTCCAGCAATGCGTCTAGGTTTGTTGTTATTGTTAACAATGGCGCTAGGGATTGTTTTGGGTTTGTTGATTGGTGTTCAGGTATTTCGTGTATTCCAGAAAAGTTGGGAAATTAAGCGATTACGTAAAGATATTGATCACCTCCGTAAAGAACAAATTCATGCGGCGCAGTTGGCTGCTGCTGAAGCTGCAGCACATACAAGACATGAAAAAACGGTGTTAGATATCAATCCGAATGATCGTCCATCTACACCGCTTTGAGCCACAATATGAAGTAGGGTTTTTGTTTTACCAAATATTGAAGCTAGTTTGATTTAAACGCCTTTGGATATATGGCCAAAGGCGTTTTTTACTGTGCATTAATCTATTGATAATGATATAAAATTATATGAATAAAGAGCTTGGTTTGAATTTTGAATAGTTTTTAGAAAAAATAGTCTTGGTCGTTTTCGGCTTAATCCGTATAATGCCATAATTTTGTCAGTTTGAAGGGTCTCCTCATGAGTATTATCGTTGCCTTAGATGCAAAAAGTCATTATGACGCAATGACGATTGCTGGGCAATTAGACCCTCAATTATGCCGTGTGAAAGTTGGTAAAGAATTATTTACCCATGAAGGCTCATCTATCGTTAAAGCTTTACATCGTGAAGGCTTTGAAGTGTTCTTAGATTTAAAATTTCATGATATTCCAAATACCACTGCGCAAGCGGTGTGTGCTGCGGCAGAAATGGGCGTTTGGATGGTGAATGTCCATGCTTCAGGCGGCCGAAAAATGATGGAAACTTGTGTCGAACGTTTAAAAGCGGGAAATTATAATACCCAGCTCATTGCAGTAACGGTCCTGACCTCGATGGGTCGTGAAGATTTAGCCGATATCGGCCTCGATATTGAACCCTTTGAACAAGTTAAACGTTTGGCTAAGCTGACCAAAGACAGTGGTTTAGATGGCGTAGTGTGTTCAGCACAAGAAGCAAAAATGTTACGCGAAACGCTTGGTTCAGAGTTCGCATTGGTAACTCCAGGTATTCGCCCTGAAGGTTCGAGTGCAGATGACCAAAAACGTATTGTAACGCCAAAGCAAGCCATGCTAGATGGCGCAACTCATTTAGTCATTGGTCGTCCAATTACACAGTCTGCTAACCCATGTCAAACGCTTAAAGACATTCTAGCAACGCTCTAAATATAAAACTCTAAAAAGCCTTTCATTTGAAAGGCTTTTTTTATACATTCTTTTTTAAAAGAATCATTTGAGCTTAAGCTGACTATACCAAAGCAAAATACTGAATTACGCAGTGCGACTGTAAATGAAGCCACTGAAATGAAGCAGGATTTAAAAGAACAAGATGAAGACTCCACGAAGTCATCTGCTTGGGTATCAGCCATAGCTGTTGTTCAGCTATCAGCTAGGTGCAACAATGGTTGAGGCGGTGGGTGATCTGGTGAAAAAGATTGATATAAACTGAGTCAGTTTATTTTAAAAGATGAAAAGAGAAATGTTGAGTACAGCATCACACCTCATGTGAAGAGGCGTGATGATCGTGAGATGACTTATACTGCTGCCAAGACACTGACAACAATAGGCGCCAGCACAGACAAGATAAAACCGCTTACCATGGCATGTGGGATAAAATCATTTCCACACGCTTGTTTGACCATAGGTAGGGTAACATCCATGGCAGTAGCTCCTGCGGAGGATATGGCAGAGCGTGGATATCGCCAGCCAATAATGTACATGAACACAATTGCAAAGATTTCTCTAAACAGGTCGTTCATGAGGGCAATACTACCCAAATGTGCATTTTTTAATTCCGTGACCACAATCCCCGTCATCGAGTAGAAACCATAGCCTTGAGACAGCATAATTAGATCTTTTAATTGCAAATCAGGTACAAAATAAGCAGTCACAAATGCACCAATTAATGAACCAAGGATACAACCAAGTGGCACGAGCAGTATTTGCCAATTTAACCATGAGCGATCGAGTGGTGAATAGGCCAAATCAAGCCCAATGAGGAACATGAAAACCAAGAGTAAGTTCCATGTGCTGATATGAAGGGTATAGCCGAAACTTGATGATAGCTCTGCCAAAGCATAACCCAATCCTAATGCAATAAATGCATAACTGATATTGATTAAAGACTTAGTCACTAGACTCATGGACACTTTGCCATGACTTGGTTGATAACCTAAAAGTTTGAATAATATATAGCAACAAACAAAAGCCCCGAGGCTGGTCATAACTGCTAAAAGAGCCGCATGATTAAGTATCTGCAAAGGTTGGGCAATGCTATGTAATGTGGTTGAGAATTCAACCGCAATTGCAATTAAGAGAATATAGGTAAAATAAGGCAGGATTTGAAACGCAAGTCGTTCAAGCCATTTGGGTAAACGACGCGCCAAAACAAATCCAAGTGCCAAACAAATAAGAAGCTGGAAAATCAACCAAAAAGATTGCATGTCAAATAAAGTGTGAAAAAATACTGACTTATTATGACCGCGATCTTAATTGATTGCTTGACTATCTTGCTTGGAATTTAAAAAACGATAGTCTGCAGGATTTACTTTTCGTGTTTTCAGCCAATATTTCCAGGTATAGGTAGGCCATAAAGAGAAATTTTTCCCGTCCTCTTGTTGATACCAACTCACACAGCCAGATTGCCAAATGGTATTGGTAAATTGACTTTGTAGATGTTGATTAAACTGATCTTGAGTATCTGCTTTCACAACGATCGCTTGAGATTGCGTTTTTTGTGTCATCTCGATGAGCTGTAAAATGTAATTCACTTGTGACTCAATCATAAAAATAACCGAGTTATGACCTAAGACCGTATTGGGCCCTAAAAGCTGGAATAAGTTAGGGAAGCCTTTGGTGCTAATCCCATAGTAACTTTCGGCGCCATTTTTTTTCCATGCCTCTGTCAGCTCGACATGATTTAGTCCTGTACAGCTAAAAGATTTGAGATAAATACGAGGGTCAGTCACAAAACCTGTGCCATAGATCAGGCAGTCAATTGCACGCTTTTTCCCATCTTGGGTGATGATACTGTCCTCAGTTAACTCCAAAATATCATCGGTAACCAATTCAACATTTTTACGGTTAAAGCTTGGATAATACTTGTTAGAGACCAATATTCGTTTACAACCCATAATATAGTTAGGAACTAATTTCTCAGCAGTCGCAGGGTCTTTGACTTGATGGCGAATATAGGCTTCTGCTAGTTTTTGTGCATATTTCATGACCTGTGGTTTCATAATGGGAACTACACGAGATTCATTTGTCCAATAGAGTCGGGCACGATGAATTTTTCGAAACCAATCAAATCGATCAAACAGCCTTTTTTCAATCGGTAAATAACGACGTTCATCCCGAGGAATAACCCATGCAGCTGTCCTTTGTAGTACGTAAAGTTGTTTCACTTTTTCTGCAATTTCAGGAATATATTGAATCGCACTGCCGCCTGTGCCAATGGAAGCAACATTTTTATTGTTAAGGTCGTAATTATGATCCCACTGTGATGAGTGGAAAACTTTGCCTGTAAATTTCTCAATGCCTGCAATATACGGGATTTGTGGTACATGCAATGGACCTGAAGCAAAAATCACAAATTGAGCAGTCAGTATTTCTGTTTGATTGAGTTTCAACTCCCAAATGCATTTATTTTCTAAGTAACGGGCTGAGCTGACTTCGGTATTAAAACGGATATAAGACTACAATTGATGTTGAGTAGTCAGTGTTTGCATGTATTGATAAATTTCAGGTGCTTCAGCATAACGTTTAGACCAATCAGTCTTGGGTGAAAAAGATAGAGAATATAAGTGAGACTGCACATCGCAAGCAGCGCCTGGATATTGGTTCTCACGCCAAGTTCCGCCTATTTCACTGGCTTTTTCTAAAATGATAAAGTCTTGAATATTACTTTCTAACAGGCGAATCGCCATAGCTAAGCCACCAAAACCTGCGCCAATAATAGCGATCCGTGCATGAGGAGCGTTTAAGCTTGAATTTGCTGCCTGCATAAGAATTTCCTTTTTTGTTCTGATTGATTGTAGAGCAATGTTTAACAAGATCTATGATAGAGCTGACATTAAAATTGATAGATTCGGCAATTGTTGAGTGCTGGATGGTTGTAGTAAAACATAGCCCAATATTTTGCTTTTAATTGATTATGAAACGTTCTGTACTTGGCTTGATGTATTTGATTCAAGGAATGCGTAAAGCAGGAGTCGCAGTCGATCAAAAGTTACAAAGCATTGGTTTGCGTGTAGAGTCGCTTGATCCGAATGCGATCATCCATCCTGCTCTAGAGTGGGATATTTTGAAAATCATTGCAGAAGGTATTGAGCCTGAGCAGGGCTTGTTCATCGGTCAGCATTACGCTCTGGCAGGTTACGGTCCTTTACTCATGTTATTGATGACCAGCCCGACGACACACACAGCATTGGAACAGGGTATCCGCTATCAGAGTTTGACGCATTTAAGTGGCTTATTAGGTTTGAAAAAACAAAATGAGCAAGTGGCACTGTGTTATTTACCACGTGACTTGCAAACACCATTGGGACAGTTACGAGCACATTCTGAAATCGCGGGAACCTATAAGTTCCTACAAGATATTTATAAGATGATTGGGTTAGAGATGCCTGAGATTCGGATGACTTTACCTGTTGCACGACCTGAAGATGCGAAGAAGCTTGCGCTCTATCGGCAGGTTTATGGTCAGCAAGTGAGTTTTGGTACACAGCAAGCTGAATTTTGGTTTGATGAGCGTATGCTTAATATACCTATTCCTTCAGCAGATGCTATGACCTTCAACGTGTATGCGGGCAAATGTCAGGCAGAATTGCAACGTTTGGAAGAAACCGCTGAACAGCCAAGTTTGATTCAACGTGTACAAGATTATTTGGAGTTGCAGCGGGGGTTACTACCGACTATGGCAGAAACAGCACAAGCGCTGAACTTGCCAGAGCGAACATTGAGGCACCAGTTGCAACAGTTAAATAGCAGTTATAAACAAATTCGTGAGCAATTAATGAAAGATCGTGCACTACATTTGATGGAATATCAGGAATATTCCATTGAAATGATTGCAGAGTTATTGGGCTATTCAGAGCCAGCAGCTTTCAATCATGCGTTTAAGCGTTGGTTTGGTTATAGTCCACGACAATATGGGAAATAGCCTAAGCATAATCATGCCAAAGTGTTATAGATTAACTTTTCCACTCCGCTATAATTGATATAGCCTAAAAATAGTATTAAATGATATGTCAGATTTTAATTCACCTACCGCATTCAGCCCTTTATCTCCTGCCGAGCGTTATGCTCAAGCCTTAGCATCTGGACAGTTTATGCCCGATGACGCGCAAGCACAGGCCGTACACGAGTTGGATCGCGTTTGGCATGAATTAATTCAACGTTTTAAGGCATCAAAAAAGGCATTCCGTCGTTTCCGCCGTCAAACCTCTCCACGTGGTGTATATATGTGGGGTGGTGTAGGCCGGGGTAAAACATGGCTGATGGATCAGTTTTATGACTCAATTCCGTTTCGCCGTAAAACGCGCATGCACTTTCATCATTTTATGCAACACGTGCATCGTGAGCTCAACAAGCTTTCAGGTCAGCGTAATCCTTTAGATGCAGTTGCGGATCAAATTTATAAAGAAGCGGTGGTCATTTGTTTCGATGAGTTTTTCGTCTCGAATGTGACGGATGCCATGATTCTCAGTGATTTGTTCCAAAAGCTTTTTGCACGTGGCATTACCTTGGTGGCGACCTCAAACATTGCACCAGATGGTTTATATAAAAATGGCATTCACCGTGATCGTTTCATTCCAACCATTGAAATGGTGAAACAACAGTGTGTGATTTTAAATGTGGATGCGGGCGTGGACTACCGTTTACGTGTTTTAAAACAGGCGCAACTCTTTAAATCGCCTTTAACACATGAACACCAACGTTGGATCGCACAGCGTTTTAGCGCATTGACACAAACCCAAACCATTTCAGATGAGCCGATTATTATTAATAATCGTATTGTGGAAACGGTGGGACATACTGAAGATGTCTTATGGTGTGAGTATTCTGAGCTGTGTTTAAAACCACGGAGTCCTGCTGACTTTATTGAAATTGCAAATATTTATAATACGGTGTTGGTAAGCAATGTACCGCACTTAACAGACTATCTTTCTGAAGGGACACGTCGTTTTATTTATTTGGTCGATGAGTTTTATGACCGTGGGGTAAAACTGATTTTAACCTCAGAAGATACGATTATTGATTTGTACTCTGGTGATAAATTAGCCTTTGAAATTGAACGCACGCGTTCACGTTTATTGGAAATGCAATCAGATGATTACTTGAATGAAGCGCATCGACAAATACAAGCTGAAGCAAGTAAACAACAAGAAGAAATCTAAAAGTTAAAGCATCCGAAAGGATGCTTTTTTTATGTGCATTTTCATTGTTTATTTTATCGACTTTTTTTTATAAACATGGCTTAATCAGGGTTGAAAAACAGGGAGAATATTGGTTTTAAGTGTGAAATATAAGCAAAACTGCACTTAAGTCTAATTTCGACATTTCAAAAACTTAATAAACTATTAAAGAGCATTTTGTAAATTGATAGTGCTTGTGCTTTGAGCAGTATATTATTTGGTAGCTTTTTTACGGTATTAAATAAAAAATGATCACTATTTCGCACGGTGATATTACTATTCAGCCAAGTTTAAATCGGTATACTAGAATCTCTTGTATAAAAAGTAGCAATATCAGGAAAGACAATGACTGCACGTATTCAAAAAGGCAAGTTAGCGATTGCTAAAGAACTTTACGATTTCATCGAAAATGAAGCACTTCCAGGTTCAGGTTTGGACAGTGAAGCTTACTGGAAGAACTTTGAACAAGTCGTTGTCGATCTTAGCCCAAAGAACAAAGCACTATTGGCTAAGCGTGACGACATTCAAGCGAAGATTGATGAATGGCACCGCAACAACAAATTTGAACTTGGAGCTTACAAAGCTTTCCTTACTGAAATTGGCTACTTGGTACCAGAAGTAGAAGATTTCCAAATCAGCACAGAAAATGTAGATGAAGAAATCGCATTATTGGCTGGTGCGCAATTGGTGGTACCTGTACGTAATGCACGTTACTGCTTAAATGCTGCAAACGCGCGTTGGGGCTCTTTATACGACGCACTTTACGGCTTTGACGTGATCCCTGAAGACGGTGGCGCTGAGAAAGGTAAAGGCTATAACCCAGTACGTGGCGATAAAGTTATTGCATTTGCTAAAAACTTCTTAAATGAAACCTTCCCATTAGCAAATGGTTCACATGCTGATGCGACAAAATATGCAGTTGAAGGCAAAAAGTTAGTTGTGACCTTGAAAGATGGTTCAACAACAGGCTTAGCACACGAAGCACAATTTGTAGGTTTCAATGGCGAAGAATCTGCTCCAACAGAAATCGTACTTTTAAATAACGGCCTACACGTTATTATCGAAATTGATGCAAATAGCCCAATTGGTCAAACAGATGCGGCTGGCGTAAAAGATTTGGTTCTTGAGTCTGCATTAACCACAATTCAAGATTTAGAAGACTCGATCGCTGCTGTAGATGCAGAAGAGAAAGTTGAAGGCTACCGTAACTGGTTAGGGTTGATGAAGGGTACACTTTCAGAGTCTATCGAGAAAAATGGTAAAACCGTTACGCGTACTTTGAATAAAGACCGTACGCACAAAAACTTGATCGGCGGTGAAACGAAACTTCATGGCCGTTCATTGATGCTTCTTCGTAACGTGGGTCACCTCATGACCAACCCTGCGATCCTTGTAGATGGTGCTGAAATCTACGAAGGGATTATGGATGCATTAATCACTCCGCTATTGTCTTTTGCAGATATTAAAGGTGAAAACGAAAACAAGAACTCGCGTAAAGGTTCAATGTATATCGTAAAACCTAAAATGCATGGCCCTGAAGAAGTTGCTTTTGCGGTTGAGTTGTTTGAGCGTTCAGAACAAGCGCTTGGCTTGCCTGCAAAAACGTTAAAAATCGGTATCATGGATGAAGAGCGTCGTACTTCTGTAAACTTGAAAAACTGTATTGCTCAAGCAAAAGACCGTACTATCTTCATTAATACAGGTTTCATGGACCGTACAGGTGATGAAATTCATACTTTCATGGAAGCAGGTCCATTTGTTCGTAAGGGCGAAGTGAAAGCACAAATTTGGTTCCCAGCATATGAAAACCGCAATGTGATGATCGGTCTTCAAGCGGGCTTACGTGGTAAAGCACAAATTGGTAAAGGCATGTGGCCAAAACCAGACATGCTTCTAGACATGTACAAAACCAAGATTGAACATCCAGAAGCGGGTGCAAGCTGTGCATGGGTTCCATCTCCATCTGGTGCTGTCATTCATGCGATTCACTATCACCAATGCAACGTGTCTGAGCGTCAAAAAGAACTCTTGAATACTCAGCCTTTATCATTAGACGATTTGTTAACACCGCCTTTAGCGACAGATACTAACTGGACTGAAGAAGAGAAAACCAAAGAACTTGAAAATAACCTTCAAGGGATCTTAGGTTATGTTGTACGTTGGGTTGACTTAGGTGTAGGTTGTTCGAAAGTTCCAGACATCAACAATGTTGGTTTAATGGAAGACCGTGCAACTTTGCGTATTTCATCTCAACACGTTGCAAACTGGTTGCGTCATGGCATCGTATCTGCAGCGCAAGTTGAAGAAGTGATGCAGCGTATGGCGAAAATCGTTGATGAGCAAAACGCAAACGATCCGCTTTATACACCAATGGCACCAAGCTTCGATGGTTATGCATACAAAGCAGCTTATGACCTAGTGTTTAAAGGTGGTGAGCAACCATCAGGTTATACAGAGCCACTTCTACATGCTGCACGTTTGAAGTTAAAAGGTTATACAGGTGACTAATCTGTAAACCTAAAAAAGCCTCTTCGGAGGCTTTTTTTATCAGCAATTTTAAATAGTATAAGAACAAGGAATAACAATGTACTTCTGGAATGTTAATAAATTAGTAGAAGATTTGAAGTTAAATAAAGTCTCAGAAACAGATTTTAAAAATTATTATATCGTGAGTGCCATTATTATCTTGTTGAGTTCTTTAGCACTTACACTTGCACCCGAATCTACCGTATCCGCAGCGTGGGCATCATTTATTCTGCAAATTGGTTTGTTGATTAGCTGGATAAATGCAATCTTTAAAGTGAATGGGGGTGAAAAAGGTCGTGATTTTTTAAAGCGTATTATTGCTTTGAGTCTACCTATTACAATTCAATCACTTGTGTTGTTTTTGATAGTTGGTATTTCCTTGCAAGTCATAATTTTGGTTTTTGCTTCCAGTTTGGAAGAGGCAATGCTTAAGCAATTAAATATAGTCATGGATCTTATTTTTGAAGTTATTATCAGTACATATATTTATTGGCGAATTTATGTGGCAGTAAAACAAATTAATCAACTGAGATGAAAAAGGTTTATATTCATAGAGAACTTTTATTGAGCTTTCGACAGGATATATAGTCCACCAAGCACTTGGTTTGCTCTAAAGCCAAGAGTAAAAATAAGGTCTATGTCTACTAGATTTGTTCTAAGATAAATGGATTTCTTGCATAAGTCATTTTTTGAGCTGTATTGAAATCACAATGAAAGTTCCTTCTTCTTTTAAAAGGAGAAGGCTAGGGAGAGGATTGATAGGAAGAATCCGTCATTCTAAGGTTTTCACCAAGAGTGAAGTGACGTTCAGCACTTATTATATTACCAATGCATGATCATTTTTTGACTTTTGCAAGAGCTCTAATGCATGTATTGGCCTTACAGAGCGTATCAATCTTGATTGCTATATGGTGCGAATTTATGGATGAAGTTTCGACATCAATAAGCTGACCTCGATTTAAATATTTCACTAACTGATTGGAAAAAATATCTTATCGAGTCTTTATCCCATTTTATTTTTAGTCGCTTTGACTGGTGCAGACTCATTATTTAGGGCTGAAACTTAGATAAATAGCTAAGATTATACTTTTTCCGTACGGTAGTAGAAAAGTATGCTTTAACAAAAGCTAGGTTGTCGTTTGTTGTGCTCAATATTGGCAGATGGTATCTACAGGTCTCGCATATCTTTTCTAGCTCAAGCTAAGTGATGTATTTTGAAGGCTTTAGTTTGGGCTTTTGTTGATTATGCCTTATGGGTAAAATATCCAAGATGATATGTTACTCTATTGATTAATTTTAGAACTTCGCTTGAGACAAAAAAGCGAAAATGATTTGATGCTATGTGTGCTAATTTTAAACCTCTAACCCTTGCTCAAGTACAGCAGTTTGGTCTACCTGAAATTCCTTTTGATTATGTGGAAGAGGTGTATCCAGGTTATGAGCTGCCCTTATTGTTCAAATCAAATATAGGATTTGAATGGCGTAAGGTGCATTTTGGTTTAATACCGAAATGGGCAGAAGATAAGAGTATTGCAAGCAAAACCTATAATGCCCGAAGTGAGACACTTCTGCAAAAGGCTAGTTTTATTGAAGCGACTTCAAAATATCAGTTTGGGGTAATTCCAGTTTTTGAATTCTATGAGTCAAAATATATAGAGCAAAAACCACAGAGATGGGGTGTTAGACGACGGGATGGGAAGGTTGTTTTTGTTGCCGCTCTTTATGAAATCTGTCGCATAGCAGGCGAGGTAGTGCGGTCAGCAACCATGCTGACGATGGATGCTATAGACCACCCAATGATGCGGGAGTTCCATGAGCCGGGGGATGTGAAGCGCTCAGTGATTGTGATTCCACATGACCGTTTAGAGGAATGGCTTAGCTGGAAATCGTCAAATATTCAATCTTTTGTACAAGGCTTTCCTGTTGAAGAGTTTGAATGTTCTTATGTACCCAAAATAAAAGTCGAAAAAGAGAGTCCCCAGCTCAACTTTTTCGACTTTTAAACGGTTTAGCGCGCTAAATTTTTAAACACGTGTTTCAAGCTTTCCATCATTTTTTCAATTTGCAAAGGTGTTAAACCTTCAAATGATTGCTCAAGTACTACACTGGTTAAATCATTAATTTTACTGGTCATCTCCGTGCCTTTTTCTGTGAGGAGGACACGAGTGATACGTGCATCATCTTCACAAGAATAAGTTTCAACCAATCCTTCATCTTTCAAACGATAAACAATTTTGGTGGTTGTCGACATTTTTGAGACGACCATGTCAGATAGATCAGAAACACTGGCATGTGGTTTTGATTTGAGAGCAAGTAAAATACGACGACGAGAGTTGTCTAAACCATATTTTTTCAAAGCGTGATCGACATTGAGTACATATTGAGCATGTACTTGAGTTACCCAGTAAAATGGAAAGTTTTCCAGTGAAAAATCTTCAGAACCTGGTAGGAACTTACTATACTTTTTGGTCATGTGACGGATTCCCCGTGAATCGTATTTTTATTTTATAAATCAATTGAACACATTTTATGTGAACACTCATATACTTAGCAATATAAAATTACTGTTAAAAGAGATTTGCAGATGAAATATCTTTTAACAGTAATTTGAAGCTAAGTGTGGCTATTAAACAGATAGGGTATAACTGCTTTTATTTTGGTGAAAGCCAACAATAGTCTGCGCAAATTGTATAACTTCATCTTCTACTTCAGCATTCTGGTGAGAATCTAAAGAAAGTTTAGCCATTGGGGTACCGTCTTGTAGAACGATAGGTAGGAGCATTTCAAACTTTTGGTTATTATGCGAAACCACAATTTTAACTTGATGCTGATCAAATGATGAGTCTAAGTTGAGATATGAGCCTTCATAGCTAGTATTGCTAAGCATTTTTGACGTTTTATTAAAAGTCAAAGCCTTTTCATTGGTCATAGCAATGAATCCTATTCTGTATTACTTGATTGGATTAGAAATCCGCGCATCCTTGGTTTTAGCAATTGATTATTTTTACAACAATCTTGGCTGTGTTTCATTTTAGTGAAAAAAATGGATTTGTGAACTAGTGTTTTTAACAAAAAGTTTCAATGCGTAAGGTCATAAATATTATAAATTGATTTTTTTTAACTATTATTAAAATAAATAATGTATAAAAAACATTTATTTGATTCAAATAAATTGAGTCTGAAAATTAATTTTTTAAAAAATGACCAATGCGTCTAGAATTTTTAAACATCGAATATTGGCATTAAGTGACAATATCTAAAGTCAAGTTTGGCGCTTTAAGGGTAAATTTCACTCTATAAGTATCTAAATATTAAAATTTTGTTAAAAACCATAAAAAAAATATTACAAAGCAAACATCTCAGGCATAATTATTTCATCTTTAGTTGAACAGGTCACAAAAATGGATCCGTCGCCGTGTGGGTTTATGCTTTTAAAACAGAAACATAATTCTGGAGTAATGAAATAATGGAATTTCTATTAGATCCGGGAATATGGGTTGGTTTGCTTACTCTTATTATATTAGAAATTGTTTTAGGTATTGATAACCTAGTCTTTATTGCCATTTTGGCTGAAAAACTTCCCCCTGAACAACGTGATAAAGCGCGTGTCATAGGTTTATCCCTTGCACTTATTATGCGTTTGGGTTTGTTATTTGCAATTTCTTGGTTAGTCACATTGACTCAACCGCTTATTTCTATATTGGAATGGACATTCTCTGGACGCGACCTCATTTTACTTTTTGGTGGCTTATTCTTGGTATATAAAGCCGTTACTGAGTTGCACGAAAAAATTGAAGGTAAGCCTGAGCTTAAAGTTACAAGCAATGTTGTCTATGCAGGTTTCACCGCAGTCGTTGCACAAATTGTTATTCTAGATGCTGTTTTTTCACTGGACTCAGTAATTACCGCCATTGGTATGGTAGATAACATTTATGTCATGATGGCAGCGATGATTGTTGCGATGGCCGTGATGTTGTTGGCATCTAAGCCTTTAACTGCTTTCGTAAACCGTCATCCAACCGTGGTTATTTTGTGTCTTAGTTTCCTGTTATTGATTGGTATCAGCCTAATTGCGGAAGGTTTCGGCTTCCATATTCCTAAGGGTTATATCTATTCGGGTATTGGTGTCGCGATTGCGATCGAGGCATTTAACCAGTTTGGTGAGCGTAATGCGGCAAAACATGAAGCTAAAATTCCACTACGTCATCGTACTGCGGATTCTATTTTAAAACTCATGGGCGGAAAAATCGAAGCTGAAGACCCGGAACAGCGTCAAGCACAAGAAGCTTTTGCGGATGAAGAGCGTTATATGATCGGTGGTGTGCTGACATTGGCCGAACGCTCTGTGGCTTCAATCATGACGCCACGTAGCCAAATTTCATGGGTCAATTTAGACGATTCCCCTGAAAAAATTCGTGAGCAGGTATTGTCTGTACCACACAGCTTATTTCCAGTGTGTCGTGGTAGTCTAGACAAGGTCATAAGTATTGCACGTGCCAAAGAGCTGCTTGATGTACTCGATGATGAAGAACAGTTAAAAGATCTGATCAAGCGTCATCGCCCAATTTACATCTTCGAAAAAATGAAAGTGATTGATGCCATTAATACTTTGAGAACATCAAAAGGTTCTTTGGTCTTGGTGAGTGATGAGTTTGGTAATGTACAAGGCTTGGTGTCACCGCTTGATGTGTTTGAAGCAATTGCTGGTGAGTTTCCTGACGCTGATGAACAGCTTGATTTGATCAAAATAGATGATCAGACTTGGAAGGCGACAGGAATGCTAGACTTGTACCAACTTGAACTCGAACTTGGAATGCTGGATTTGGTCGAGGAAGATGCAGGCTATATCAGTGTAGCTGGATTAATTCTTGATAAAACCCATGGTGATGTTCAGGTTGGAACTCAGTTAGACTATCGTGGTGTTCATTTTGAAGTGCTTGAGTTAGATTCAAATCGAATTAAAACTGTCAGTATTGTTCATCGTCTAGTTTAAGATTTGCTTTAAGCTTTTGTAAAAAAATGTCAGCTTTATGTTGGCATTTTTTTTGTATATAAATTAACCATTAGATGTTTGATTAAAAAATCGCTATGCTATGCGCAAAATTTAGTGGCGATGTGCGTTTATCCTTTTTGAGCTGGTGAAGTTTAGTAAAGGTAGGTTTTTATCCCATAATTTAATATCAGATAATAAATAAAGGTAGTGTGGCTACCAAAAATAAAAATGGAAAGAGCTCATGCATCTTATGGAAAAAATGGTTGATTTCACTAAGCTTTCGACTGAGAAGCAACAGGCCTTATTTAAGAAATTGGAAAGCTTTGATCGGAAAATTTTTCCAAATGCAGTTCAAAATGAGTTATATCAACTGCTTTATAATCATGATGTCGTTGCATTACCGATTATTCGTTTTTATCATCGAGGTAAAATCGTCGGTCAAAATATTATTGCCATTTTAAAGCTTAATAGAGAGCAGCAGACCTTGTATATCGTGAATTCACGAGCAGCCTTTTTACCTGATTATAGGAATCAAAACAGAAGTTTGATGTCTGCGATACGAGTGGCTTTAGGTTATCGCCTCAAATATCCCACGCGACAGCTGTGGTTTGTTTCAAGCTTGATGCAACCGAAAGTGTATCGCTTGTTTGCTTCACGCTCTAAGCGATTTTATCCACGTGTTGGTGCTAAGATGCCTGAAGAGTATTTGCAGGTGCTTGAGCTCATGCAAAATCGTCATGAGAATGTACAGCAACGTAGTGAGGATGTATTTGTACATCCTTGTGTGCTGCCACAAACAACCCCTGAACAATTAATTCGACTACGTAATCGGGCGAGTCCACATATCAACTTTTATATGCAGCATGCACCTGACTATTTTATCGGTATGGGGTTGATCTGTATTTGTAAATTAGATCTTTTTACATTAGTAGATGCTGCACTTAACTTGCTCTTAGGGCGAGAAGTCGCCTAACAAGCGAGTCAAGAACAGCTTTATTTGCGCTTATCAAGATGTTTGAATCAGTTGTATATTTGCATATTCATAAATCATTTCAGCTTTGAGTTGGTGAATTTGATCCATAAAAGCTACGGCAAAGCTTCCAATGCTTTGACTTTGGGTATAAGCAAGTTGTCCAGCAATCGCAAAGTGAATATGCGCAGACAGTGCTGCAATAACAGGATTGGTCACCGCACTATAGGCAGCGATCAATGCGCCTAAAGCACAGCCTGTAGCGGTTACTTTCGGTTGTAAATATGAACCACCATTGACTTGAATCACAGCATTAAGTTCTTGAGACAGGATATAGTCAGATTCACCTGAGATAGCAATCACACCTGAATGTGCAAAAAGCGTTTTTGCTTGTTGGTAGACATCTGCGCTATTGGCAGTACTGTCCACACCTTTGGTTTCGATGTGGTTGCCTGCAAGTGTGCTGATCTCTGAAGCATTGCCACGGATAATCGTGGGTTTAAAGGCTAAAAGCTGATCGACCATTTCAGAGCGCCATTTTAAAAATGCACCATAACCAACAGGATCTAGAACCCATGGAATGCCTTGTTGCTGCGCAGTTTGAGCTGAGATTTGCATGGCTTGCATTTGTTCAGAGGTTGGTGTTCCTAGGTTGATACTAAGTGCTGCACTAATGCGGGTGAAACTTTCCGCTTCAAAGGGATTATCAATCATGGCAGGTGAGGCACCCGAAGCCAATAAAACGTTAGCTGCATAGTTGGCTGCAACACTGTTGGTGATACATTGCACCAAAGGTTGTTGTGTTTGCAGGGCAGTCCAAGCTTCAGCAACATATTCCACCAAGACATCGGTTTGGTCTTGAATTGATTGTTTTGAGTTAAGCAAGGAAAGGTCTAAAAGCTCGGTCATAGTGGGTGCCCTTATTTGGTGAAATAGTGGTCTTGGTGCTTACATTTACGACAAAATAATGTCACATATTGGTCAGCATCGTAGTCTACAGTGAGTTCATTTGAACCACAGTACATACAGCGCTTTTGCGAATAGAAACTTAAACGCGGTTCAATTTTTTGCCATGAACGTGAAACAGGTTGGAAGAAAATAGTTTCGTCATAACCCAAGAAGCGGAAAAACAAAATTTCGCTCATTTTACTGAATGCTAAGTTATGAGGACGAGGCAGAGTTGAGGTTTCCCATTTTTCAGCCACACTACGTTCACGGTATTGTTGCAAGGTTTTTTTCAACAAGTTGGTATTGATAAAGTTTTCATTGCGTATTTGTAAGGCTTTACGTTCGTACAAATACTCCAATGCAGTTTGGATTAAATAATAAATTTGTCCGACTGCGAGTACATCGAGTAAACGATAACAAAACACTTGGAAACTGTTATTTCCCGCAATTTGAATGCCCCAAGTACGGCAGTAAAACTGCATAAACTGGATAATTTCCTGATAAAGCAATTGGTACAAGGCATTTTTGACTTCATCTGAGGTTTTAAATGGAACACCGAGGCTCAGGTTCTCGTAAAACCAATAACGAAGCTGTTGGGTAATGCTAAATAAGCTGGGTTCCGAATAACCATCTAAACGGACATTGATATAGTACTGATGTGCTTCACTGGCAAAATCTTTGGCAACGAGGATTTGTTCTTTTACCAGTTGTTTAACAAGGCTATTTTGAAACAGGTAATTGGGGCTGATGCTAAAATATTTGATCTGTTCCCAATCAATAAACTCTTGGTGTTGAGTATGTTCTTGTACGTAGTCATCAAGCAGGGCCAATAAAAATAATTTATGCATAAAACTGAGCTGGCCCAGTTCAAACTCATAAATGTCCTTAGTTTTGGTTTTCCGTTGTTCTTGCTGGCGAGTTTCTTTTAATATTTTTTTGCGCTGCGCTAAACAGCTGTCACAGTGACAATTTAGATTTGAATTACTAAAAACACGATGTTGGCAGTGGCTACATTCATGAAAGTTAATTTCTTTATCGTATTGTTCAGCATCCACCCAAAACATAGCCGCCTGACACAGTGGACATGGCGTGCTTTCATCAAGTTGTTTGTGCAAAATTTGAAGCGACATAGGATGAATCTGAAACTCAGGATTTTCTCAAATTATACACGCTAAAATTTCAGAAAGGCGTTGTAAATTGCAGTGTAATTGAACAAGCAGAGGCGCTTTGTGACGACGAGTTAGAAGAAGGGATACAGAGGCGAATATCGGGCAAAAAAATACGGCATGCGCCGTATTTTTTGTAGAAGTCGAATTTAAACGGGGCAAGGCAAAGAGTCGTCTTCTCTACCTAATTTTTTGGCTTCAATCATAGCTTGAACCTTCCTGTTGGGGAGCTTTTTGCGACTAAGGTTGTCATAGTGGTTTAAGATACTGGTGACGTCATGTGCTTGTAATGGCATTCCTTCACAGCTCATAAACATAGCAATCACTTTATGATCAATTTTTGCAGCATCCAGTGCTTGCAGCATTTTTATATTTTCGACGCGGACGATATGGTCTTTTAAATACATCTCACACCTCTTTTATTTTCTCTAAGTTTTATCATGCGCTATGCATAATGAGATACAAGCAAGAACTGTGCACAAAATGTAGACGATTTGAAAATTAAGTTATAAATTCGAAAACGTCTTTCTTATAGTGCTATAGGGTTTTGAGAAAGCCTGATTTTATTGAATTTGTACCATTTGTATGAAATTGGTTTTGAGTGCTGGTGTAAATATTGCAGAACAACACCAGCACAATGAACGGAATTGCCTATTTCTTATTCAATTGATAAAGATAGTGGATAGCGACAAGGGAAATACAATTGAAAAGCCAATTCAATGTGCCCATATAAATATCATTCAACGAACACAGACAGCATGACAAACTTGTCGTATGATCAAAACATACACAATATAAAGCTGTAGACCAATAGCATTAGGACATGACATGAATATTGCGGCAAATCCAATTATTGAGGCAGATCAAACTGTTTATTTAAAAGACTACCAAAAGCCATCTTTTTTAGTAGACAGCATTCACCTCGATATTCAAGTCTATGATGAGCATAGCAAAGTTGATGCTGTACTGGAGTTAACGCGCCAAGTTGAAGGTGATTTGGTTCTACTCGGGCGTGATTTAGAGCTGAAGCGTTTAGTGCTGAATGGTCAGCAACTCAGCCAAGAGCAATATGTACTTGATGCTGAGCAGTTGGTGATTCGCAATGCACCAAATCAGATCAAGCTTGAGACATCAGTGATCATTCATCCTGAGTCAAATACACAACTTGAAGGTTTATACCAAGCCGCATCAGATTTGTTCGTAACCCAAAATGAGCCTGAAGGTTTCCGTAAAATTACCTTTTACCCAGACCGTCCTGATGTTCTTTCAGTGTTTACCACACGTGTAGAAGCTGACAAAAAATATCCTGTGCTGCTTGCCAATGGTAACTTGATTGAAGCGGGCGAGGCAGGCGAAGGTCGTCACTATACCGTTTGGCAAGACCCAACCAAAAAACCAGCGTATTTATTTGCTTGTGTGATTGGTGATTTGGCTGTTTTAAAAGACCGTTATGTGACTTCCGAAGGTCGTGATGTGGCTTTGGAAATTTATGCCGAAGAAAAAGATATTCCGAAATGTCATATTGCGATGGAAGCTTTAAAGCATTCAATGCGTTGGGATGAAGAACACTATGGTCGTCCCTATGATTTAGATAATTATATGATTGTGGCGACCAGTGCTTTCAACATGGGGGCGATGGAAAACAAAGGTCTCAATATTTTTAATACCTCATGTGTTTTGGCGGATGAAGAATACACGACAGATGCCGCGATCATGCGTGTACAGTCGGTGATTGCCCATGAATACTTCCATAACTGGACAGGAAACCGAATTACTTGTCGTGATTGGTTCCAATTGTGTTTAAAAGAAGGCTTAACGGTTTTCCGTGATCAATCTTTCTCAGAAGATTTACAGTCTGCTGCGGTTCAACGTATTGACGACGTTGCGGTACTCAAAGCGCATCAGTTCCCAGAAGATTCAGGCCCATTGTCTCATCCACCGCGTCCAGACCATTTTGTGGAAATCAATAACTTCTATACGGCAACAGTCTATGAAAAAGGTGCGGAAATTAACCGCATGATGGCAACCTTATTAGGCAAAGAAAAATTCCGTAAAGGAAGCGATGAATACTTTGAACGCCATGATGGTCAAGCTGTGACAGTTGAAGATTGGGTCGCTGCTTTGACCGCGGGTTCAGGTGTAGATTTATCCAACTTCTTAACGTGGTATAACCAACCAGGTACACCAAAGTTAGAAGCTGAAGGTCACTATGATGCTGCTGCACAAACTTATAGCTTAAACTTTAAGCAAAGTTTAAAAGCACATCCTAAGTATCCGAACCTAAAAGCTGTTCCAATTCCTGTTGCTTTAGCACTGTTCGATGCTGCAACAGGTGAGCAATTGCTTTTAAACTCAGACAGTTTATTTGAAAATGCAGTCAAAGACGGTGTGTATCTTTTTGATCAAGACCAAGCCAGCATTGTATTTAGCGGTTTAAGCACGAAGCCGGTCGTGTCATTACTGCGTAATTTTTCTGCGCCCGTCAACTTAGAGTTCAACTATACCGATGAAGAGTTGGCATTCTTAATTCAATACGAAACCAATGGATTTAACCAATGGCAAGCAACACAAACACTGCTTGAGCGTATTTTGCTCAATGGTCATGATGCGCATATTTATATTCAAGCCATTAAAAACACGTTGCCTGCGCTTGTTGAGCAAGATCCACTCTTGGCATCGCGTTTATTTGATGTGCCAAGTGAAGGATATTTAGGTAGCCGTATCGACACCGATTATGAACCTGAGAAAGTTCAAGAACAGCGTAATGCTCTGATTGACAAACTTGCACGTGAGTTAGGGGCGTTCTGTAAAGACACGTATTTGGCTTTAGACCCAGATTTGCAAAAAGAGTTCTCACAAGCCATGGGTGTCCGTGCACTGAAAAATATAATGCTCAGTATGATGGCTCGCCAAGGTGATGAAACTGCTTTTGAGCTTGCGTACCAGCAATACGAAGCTACGGGCAATATGTCTGAACGTTTAGGCGCATTACGTGTCTTGGTGTGGAACGATGCTCCGCAAGCAGAAGCTGCTTTACGTGATTTTTATCTACGTTTTAAAGATGAGGCTTTGTCATTAGATCAGTGGTTTATGCTACAAGCGGCACATCCTTGTGCGACAGAAGAGACGATTAATTACCTTACTTCGCATGCAGACTATGATTTGGGTGTACCAAACCGCATCCGTTCAGTGAGTGGTGGCTTAAATGCAAACCCAGTGAACACATGGAGTTTTGGTGTGGATCATTTCATTGGACTGGCAAAGTATTTGGATGAGAAAAACCCAATTGTCGGCTCTCGTTTATTGCAAGTTTTGTCACGTTGGTACACATTGGCAGAACCACAGCGTAGTGAAGTGAAAGCAAAGCTTGAGGGCTTAAAACCACAAGTGAAATCTAAAAATGTCAGTGAGACTTTAAGTAGTATGCTAAGCATTTAACAGATTTCTTTTAATAAAAAAACCAGTCATATGACTGGTTTTTTTATTAAAACTGAAGAATGACTGCATGATGTAAATCTATATCAGTATTTATTTTAATAATGACTTTTCATGTGAATAGTGTGAAATGAATCGCATTTTATGAGCTATAATAATCTGCAATAATCATTGATTAGCTCATATTCTGCATTTTTTTCGGCCTATGTATGCAGGATGTTGAGTGAATAGAACATGTAGAGTGTAAACAGATATGTTAGTTAAGATTGAAGATGGGTTTTATTTAAATACTGTTCATATTATTGCGATTCGTATTGTAAAAAGTGTTGAACTGGGAACATTTCAAGTCAATATTGAATATAGTCCACATAACCATCATGCCTCGGGTTTATTTCAAAAAACCTTTATTCAACAGTCAGTAGCAGAGCAATATTTACAAAATTTGCATCAGCAAATTTCCAAAAGCTAGTGCAATATTAATATTTTGCTAAATAAAAAAGACTGCCTAGGCAGTCTTTTTTATTTAGCACTATGTATTAAACTTTCACAATTAAGACAGGAATAGGAGACTGAGTCAGGACATTTTGTGCCACACTACCTAGCATCATTTTTTTAAAACCTGTGCGTCCATGTGAACCCATCAAAATCAAATCTGCACTGACTTCATCGGCGACATGAATAATACCTTCAGAGGGAGATATACCGCGGATGACTTTAGTATCTGCTTCAATTTCATCACGGTCAAAAGAGAGTTTGACTTCAGCTAAACGTGCCTGAGCAGCTTGTTCTGCATGTAGGAAATAGTCTGTGATTGCAGGTGCAACTTTATAAAAATCGACTCCGACAAATGGATCAACGGCAATGACACTCATCAACGTTACACGACTATTGAGGTCTTTAGCCAAAGCAAGTGCCTGCTCAACGGCAGCATAAGACATAGGTGACTCATCAACTGCCACCAAAATGTGTTTATAGCTCATTGGTATTCTCCTTGTTTTTCTTCGCGATGGCTATTTTATGCAGAGAGAATCGTAGTGCATCGCAAAGAAAGTTTATTTTGGGTTAGGCTTTAACAATGAGAACAGGAAGCTCGGTAGACTTCAGCACATCTTGAGCGAAGCTACCTAAAAGAAACTTTTGGAAGCCTTTACGGCCATGTGAACCCATGACAATTAAGTCTGTTTTCAGCGAAGTTGCTGCTTCAACCACAGCATCTTCCGAAACTTGACCTTTGATGATTTTTGACTGAGCTGCTACACCATTTTCTTGTGCAATTTTAACGGCATCTTGCAGGGCTTTTTCAGCATTGTTATATGCTTCAATGAAATATTCTTTCATGATTGGAGCTGTGTAGTAAAAGTCAGCATCTTTCAAGGGATCCTCAGCGACTAAGCTGATGAGAGTTAATTGACTGCCGAAAACTTTGGCAATTTCACTTGCTTGTTTTACAGCAGAAAAAGAAATCTGTGAACCGTCAACAGGGACTAAAATATGTTGGTAAGCCATCAGTGGAACTCCTGATTGTATAAGATTTAGTTCTTGTTTTATTGATAACATACTGTACTTAAATGTTCAATTTTGATTGCGCTAAAAAATTGAAAATTCATGAAATTTTCAGAAAATAATGTCATTAAATGTGGATTTAGCCAGAATAAATCTTGAGCAAAAAACTCAAGTTTCAAGTTTGAAGAATTTTTTTCAGTGCTTAACTCGAGAGCTATAAAAGGGGCGAATTGGTCTGTTTTAAATATATCTTGCGCAAGATATTGTATTAGAATCACTTAAAAAATTGAGCAAACAATATGGGTTTTCAGTCTCTGATTAAAACAATCAGTATCATTTTTATGATGGTCGTGTTAAGTGCATGTCAAAGTGTCGAAAAAAATACCAAACTGATTGCGGGTACATTTAATACAGCAACCCATATTCAAATGAAAATGCTGGATCGTTTTGCTCCCCCTGATGTCATTGTACATCACAATATTCCATATCAAGCTAGTCCTGCGCTGAATCTTGATATTTATCAACCACAAAATATTGAACAATTAGATACAGTGCCTACAGTAGTTTGGGTTCATGGTGGTGGCTGGGTTTCTGGTTCTAAAGAACATGCACGTGGGTATTTCAAGCTTTTAGCCAACCAAGGTTTCAATGTTATTTCAGTTGAGTATCAGTTTGCCCCCGAGGCGATTTATCCAACGCAACTACATCAGCTCAATCAAGCACTTAGTTTTTTACAAAAACATGCTACTCAGTACCACATTAACGCGAACCAATTGTATCTTGCTGGAGATTCTGCTGGAGCCAATATTGCCAGCCATTATGCTGCACTTTTGACTAATTCTAGCTTTGCTGAAGCATCCGGCTTTCAACCTTCGATTCAAGCTAAACAACTAAAAGGATTGATTCTGCATTGCGGGATTTACGATTTATACAGTTTTGTGAATACGGCTCCTGAAGAGTTAAAGTTGATTGAATGGGGTGTATATAATTTGGTACAGGCTTATACAGGCGAGCGTAAGGACGATGCTGCATTTTTAAAGTCGATTTCAACCAGTGAACATATTACATCACAGTATCCTGCTGTATTTATTAGTGGGGGAAATAAAGACTTTTTAACCAAAACTCAGTCTTTACCTTTTGTTGAAGTACTGAAGCAGCATCAGGTGGCAGTTACAGAAGCTTTTTACCCAGACTCTAAAGAGTATTTGGTGCATGAATATCAGTTCATGATGAGTAAAGAGGCGAGTCAGATCACCTTTGATCGAACCATTGATTTTATAAAAAGAACTTCAGATTTAGTGATAAATTCATCCAAATAATCATGTTTAAAAGACTTGCTTAACTTTTGGGGTTTTATTAACATACCGACCGATCGGTATGTTAATAATTGAGTTTAGTATGAATCCTGTATTAATGGCTTATGCTTTGCTAGCGATGGCAATTATTTCTGAAGTCATTGGTTCGACCTTTTTAGTTAAGTCGGAAGGTTTTACCAAACTATTGCCTTCGCTGGCGGTGGTGGTTTTATTTTCGCTGGCATTTTATTTATTGTCACAAGTGATTAAAGTGATTCCTTTAGGTATCGCTTATGCAATTTGGGCGGGTGTGGGGATTGTTTTAACTGCATTGATTGGCTACTTTATTTTCAAACAAAGTTTAGATCTCGCCGCAATGATTGGTATTGCGTTGATTGTTTCTGGTGTAATCGTAATTAATTTATTTTCAAATTCGACAGGGCATTAACTTCGATGCAACAAACAACTCCACGTAAAAAAGCACCTGAACAGGTTCGCCACAGTATTTTGCAACATGCCATCCGTTTGGCAGCTGAAAAGGGTGTGACTGGGGTTTCTATACAGGCCGTAGCTGATTTGGTTGGCGTGAGTAAAGGAGGGGTTTTTCATCATTTTCCAAACAAGCAAAAGCTACTTGAGGCAATGATTGTAGAACAGCTTGAACAATTAGATCGAGTGGTGGATCAGTTGATAGCCAAAGATCAAGAGTATTACGGATGCTTCACGAGAGCCTATATCGAAATTACATTAGAAAAGCAGGTGCTGGGTTTAGAACACTCTTGGTCAGCTATTTCGATGATCATGCTGACGGATCGCACCTTTAATGAGTATTGGATTGAGTGGCTAGAGAAACGTTTGGCTCGACATCAGGATACAGACAATGATTTGGAGCTTAAAATTTTGCGTTATGCTGCGGATGGTATTTGGCTCACAGCATTTACTGAGGTGGAAAATCTGTCTGAGACGATGCAACTCAAGCAAGAATTGATTCAACGAAGTTATCAGCATTAACTTTTTAAGTTAGCAGTATTTGAAAATAAAAAAGCACCCATCGAGGGTGCTTTTTTATATGAGGGCTTAAACTTTTTTGGTTTTAAACTTAAATATAAGCATAACTGCAAAACCAAAGAGTAGTCCCCAAAAGGCAGAACCAATGCCAAAAAACTGAACGCCTGATGCACTAAATAAGAAAGTCATGAGGGCTGCTTCACGGTCTGAGACTGCTTCAAATGCAATTGCAATGTTATGACTAATCGTGCCAAATAAAGCAATGCCTGCTAAGGCTGTAATAAAGATTGCAGGGAAAGACAACAAAAGACTGGTGAGGGTTGCTGCAAATAGTCCCATTAAGATGTAAAAGAAGCCGCAGCTCATGCCCGCAATATAGCGTTTTGATGGGTCAGGGTGAACTTGTTCATCTAAACTGACAGCGGCACTGATGGCTGCAGTATTCACACTATAGCAACCAAATGGTGCGAGTAAGGCTTGAGCGGTACCCGTCCAACCAATCAGTTGATTGACATGTGGGTTATAGCCATAGCTTTTAATCATGGCAATACCTGGTAAATATTGGGATGCCATATTGATCACAAACAAAGGCAGCGCTAAACCTAAAATAGCAGACATACTGAATTCAGGCGTCATCCAAACAGGTTGCGCTAGGCTCCATGTGATTTGAGGTGTATGGAAGTCTAAGAACAATGGGCAGAGTAACAAGCCTGCAATCACGGTAATGACGATACAATAACGTGGGGTAAGTCGCTTAGAAACAATATAAGCCGCCAGCATGGATAAAATAAACCCCCAATGGTCTTGCATACTGGCGAACAATGAAATACCAAACTTCAGTAGCACACCTGCCAGCATGGCACTGGTTAGGCTTTGCGGGATATAAGTCAGAACTCTCTCAAAGATCCCGAAAAAGCCCAAAATAGCGGTAACTAAACCACAGACCAAAAATGCGCCAATTGCTTCATGTAAACTATAGCCACTGCCCGTAGCAATAATTAAAGCCAGTGCCGCAGTAGACCATGAGGTCGATACAGGATATTTAAGTTTCCAAGATAAAAGCAATCCACTCAAACCAATACCCAGACCTAAAGCCCAGAACCATGAGTTGATTTGTGCGGTATTTGCACCTAAGACTTGGGCGGACTGAATGACCAAGACTGAAGACACACTAATGCCAATGAGGAAGGTAATAAAACCTGCGAATACTGCTGGAACTGAGAAATCTTGAAATAATTTTTGCATGAAGATCAAAACATAATTTGAATGAGTGAAAATAGCGATTGTTCAAGGATCATACGCTGGTTCTTGAAAAAGAAAACAGCATACAATGGTTTTTTTATCGAAAATAACGAGATTATTCACGAGAATTACAGGGTGGAAAGTGCGAGCTTTAAACCAAAACCACAAAACAGTAAACCAACAGTTGCCACTGCGACAGCGGCAACTTTAAACTGACGGTTAAAGTAACTGGCCAATTTAATCCCTGAGAAAATCAAAATGCTAAGATAAGCCATGCTGATGATCTGCAAGATGACTGAAAGTAAAGTAAAGCTGAGTGCAGGATAAGCGTATTTAGGGTTAACAAACTGCACAAAGAAAGACAAATAGAACAAAATAGCTTTAGGGTTTAAAAGACTAATGGTCAGAGCTGATCTAAACGGGTGTAGCGTTTGCAAAGTATTCTGGTTTGCACTTGCTTCAAGATGTTGTGGGGATGAATGCCACGTTTTGACGCCAGCAAATAAGAGTTTTCCACCTAGGTAGGATAGGTACAAAGCCCCTACAATTTTTAATAAAATGAACAGCCAAGGAAAAGCATGTAAAAGAGATGCTGCGCCTAGTACTGTGCATAGAATGAGGATCAGGTCACCCGTGAAAACGCCTAATGCTCCCCAATAGCCGATCTTCGGACCAAAACGCGAGGCAATGGACATCACATAAAGAGAATTTGGGCCTGGTAAAATCACAATTAAAATTGTACCGATGATATAGGTACCGATGTCGATAATCCCAAACACAACATATTCTCAATAAAAAAGCCGATATTGCATGATAGCAAAATCGGCTTTTAAAAGAAGAAAAATCAAGTTAAGCTGAAATTTCTTCATCTAGACCAAAAGACTGACGCAATAGTGTGTTCAGCTGTTGACGGGCTTTAATAAATCCATCAATACCGCCTTGTAACAACTGCGTTGCCATCAAGTCATGTTCAATTTGATTCCTAAACTCAGTTTCACTGAGTGTGTTAAGTGCAGTTGTCGCTGGCGCAATATCACTTGCTGACAGTTGGGCTTTAACTTCACGTGTGTCTTGTTCAAGAGCTGCCAATAAGTTAGGCGCAACAGTAAGAAGGTCACAACCTGCAAGTCCTAAGACTTGGTCAACACTGCGGAAGCTTGCGCCCATAATTTCTGTTTTGATCCCATGTGCTTTATAGAACTGGTAAATTTGCTTCACAGAAAGTACGCCAGGGTCTTTCTCAACTGGATAGCTGTCCACGCCTTCGGCTTTTTTGTACCAATCTAAAATACGTCCAACAAAAGGTGAAATTAAAGTGACATTTGCCTCCGCACAAGCATGGGCCTGATGCACACCAAACAAAAGCGTTAAGTTGGTATGGATACCTTCAGCTTCTAACACTTTCGCTGCTTGAATACCCGCCCATGTTGAAGCGATTTTAATTAATATACGATTTTGATCTACGCCGTAGTTTTTATATAGCGCCAACAGCTCTTTGGCTTTTTCAATGGTGGCATCGGTATCGTATGACAGTGCAGCATCCACTTCTGTAGATACACGACCCTCAATCAATTTGAGAATTTCCACCCCAAACTTGACGGTAAGAATGTCGATTGTGCGTTCAATGAGTAAGTCTTCTTTATAGCCCTCAGTTTTGGCTTGAGCAAAAGCATCCTCAATCAACTCTTTATTTTCAGGTTGAATAGCAGCCGCTGTAATCAGCGACGGATTAGTCGTTGCGTCAAGCGGGCGAAATTGGTTAATCGCCGCTAAATCGCTACTGTCAGCAACAATGGTGGTTAAGCTTTTTAATTGGTTTAATGCAGTTTGTGTCATTGATCGTTAGTTCTTAAAGTTATTACCCATAAAATATTTATAACACAAACTGCTTCTAACCCAAGTGGATTCGGATGTTTTAACAGCAGTTATCACGATTTTTTACGTTGATTTCGGATGTGTTGGATTAAAAAACGTGCAGCTGCACCCAATTCACTTTCACGACTCCAGACCAAATCGACAAAATATTCAAACTTTGGGGTGAAATCCAGCAGATCTAATATTTTCAACTGGGTTTTGAGCTGAGGGTTTTCATTCAGCATTTCCAAGGGTAAAACACCCCAACCGAAATTTTGCATAATGAGTGCGCAGGCAGAGTGATGATTGTCAGTCCGCCAATATTCTTTAGAAAAAAGTAGTTCAGGCTTAATGCTTTTATCTCGGCTGGCAACCACGATCTGGCGACTGTGTTGAATTTGTTCAAAGCTGACTTGTGAAAATTGCGCCAGCTCAAAGTCTTTGTTTGCGACAGGGACTAAAGTTTCCATTTTTAATTCAACAAACTGTTCGCTGCATTCCAGCTGTTCACGTTCGAACATCAGTGCAAGTTGCGCTGTACCGTTGAGTAACATTCTTTGCGCATCTTCCTGAGGTGCAGAAAAAATGTTGATCTGTAGACTGGGAAATTCAGCTTCTAATATTGCGATGTAGTCGATCCATTGCATATGGAGCAGTTCGGATACAACGACGATATTGAGCGAGGACTCCAAACCGTGGCTTAGGGCATGAGCATGCTGTTTCCATTGATTCATTTCGGTCAGTAGTTGCTCGGTCTTTTCATACAAGGTTAGGGCTTGCGCTGTTGCTGTAGGCTCACGTCCTTCGCGTAAGAAAAGTTGTAGGTTTAAGTCTATTTCCAAGTTGGCAATTGACATACTCACGGCCGATGGCACTTTGCCCAATTTTCGTGCGGCAGCTGAAAATGAGCCTGACTCAATCACGGTTTTAAAAATGATCAGTTGCTCTTGATTGATATTCATAATTTTCTATCTTTCAGTTTTACTGAAAGAACCTGACTCGATTAATCAATATTATAAAAATAAAATAGCCAACATCCAATCATAAAAGAGTAATTAAAAATGTTGATTTCCAAAAGAAGGATTATTCATGCGCTCAGCTATGAAATCATCCTATTGGTGATCATTGCTGTAGCTTTAAGTTTCATATTCCATATGCCTTTAGAGGTCACAGGCGTACTCGGTATTGCCATGGCAGTCACTTCGGTCATATGGAATATGGTGTTTAACCATTTTTTTGAAAAGTTTGAAGCAAAAAGAAAACTCAAAAGAACCATCGGCGTACGTGTTCTTCACGCGATTGGTTTTGAAGGTGGTTTGATGCTTGCAACCATTCCAATGGTCGCATATGCAATGCAAATGAGTATTTGGCAAGCCATCGTACTCGACTTCAGTTTAACCATGTGTATTTTGGTTTATACCTTTATTTTCCAATGGTGTTATGACATGGTGGAGGCCAAATTGGGTATTCAATCTGAAGCGCAATATTCAAATTAAAAATTAAGCCACGCAATGTCGTGGCTTTTTTAATGTGATGCGATTCTTATTTGAATTTTCTGACATTTAAAATATAAGGGATCATTAAGGCAAAAAAGACGGTGATGGCAGCATGAAAACTATTTGCTATAGCGCTTATATATGGATGCGCAAAGCCTTTGAGATAGATCATGGTTGTGCCTTTCTTTGTACCGGAATTTGTGTATGGGATTTCATCACTGATCAAAAACCAACTTAAGCAGAAAAAGAGCAACATAAAAATAAAAAACACTAAGCCTAGTGGATTAAACATTGAGCGTTGTTGTGTATTCAGTTTTGCGTAGTGTTGCCTGATGTGCTGAACTTGTGGTCGGTTGAGTTGTACACGAAAATAATTGATCAAAATAAGGGCAAGACAGATGAAAGTACAAATAGCAAAAAAGTCATTGAGAAATTTATGCGGGCTGGACAAGTTGGATGCAATGCTGGTTGGAAACACGCCTTGAAAGTGGAAGTCGAAGCTGACAATCAAAAGCGCTATGACTAAGGGAGTGAGGTAAAAATAATAATAGCGAATCGGGGTATTGAGATAAACAGTAAAGGGCGGTGAATTTTGCATAGTTTGTATTTGGTTATTTTATGTTTTTATCTATAGAGTAAATTGATGGTTTTGACCTGTAAAAAAGCACCTCAAAAGAGATGCTTTTTTACAGTGAGGGCGAGATTATTTTTCAATAATTGCTGTCACACCTTGACCACCTGCAGCACAGATTGAAACCAGTACGCGACCTGCACCTTTTTGGTTAATCAACTTCGCAGCAGTGGCAATGATACGACCACCGGTTGCAGCAAATGGGTGACCTGCTGCAAGTGAAGAACCTTTGACGTTGAGTTTAGTGCGGTCAATTGAACCGAGTGGAGCATCTAAACCTAAACGGTCTTTACAGAATTTTGGATCTTCCCAAGCTTTCAACGTAGAAAGTACTTGCGACGCAAATGCTTCATGAATTTCGTAGTAGTCGAAGTCTTGAAGTTTAAGGCCAGCACGCTCAAGCATACGTGGAACTGCATAAGCAGGCGCCATCAATAAGCCTTCTTTTTTCTCAACGAAATCAACAGCAGCCGTTTCTTGGAAGGTTAAGTAAGCAAGGACTTCGTGACCGTTTGCTTTCGCCCATTCTTCAGATGCTAAAAGCACACAAGATGCACCATCCGTAAGTGGTGTTGAGTTACCCGCAGTCATGGTACGTGCATCGCCTTTACCAAAAGCTGGTTTGAGCTTAGCAAGTTTTTCAACCGTAGAGTCAGCACGTAAGTTGTTGTCACGCTCTAAACCTAAGAATGGTGTGATCAGGTCATCGAAGAAGCCTTCTTCGTAAGCCGCAGCCATTTTTTGGTGTGAAGATGCAGCAAGTTCGTCTTGCGCTTCACGTGCAATACCCCATTCAAGCGCAGTAATGGCTTGGTGATCACCCATAGACAAACCTGTACGTGGCTCACCATTTTTCGGCGCATCCATCAAGTCTTTTAGGTTGATTTTGGTTAAAGCTTTTAAACGGTCTTTACCCGTTTTTGCAATGTTGAGTTCAAGTAATGCTTTACGTAAACCATCACCAAACGCAATTGGTGCATCAGAAGTGGTATCTACACCACCAGCAACACCCACTTCAATTTGACCCAGTGCGATTTTATTCGCAACTAAGAACGCTGCTTGTAAGCCAGTACCACATGCTTGCTGAATATCGTAAGCAGGTGTTTCTGGCGCAAGTGCAGTGTTTAGTACACATTCACGGGTCATGTTAAAGTCACGGCTGTGCTTAAGAACAGCACCAGCAACCACTTCACCAAGGCGTTGGCCTTGAAGATTAAAACGTTCAACAAGACCGTTTAGCGCTGCTGTGAACATATCTGTATTCGAAGCGGTGAAATATGCGCCATTTGAGCGAGCGAAAGGAATACGGTTACCACCGATAATAGCCACGCGGCGAACAGTGTTTTGACTCATGGTTTGATCCTGTTGAACAGCAGTTTGAGTTTTTGGTTTTGAAGCATTTGTAGAAGAAGCAGGGCTTTTACTACGAGTTGACGCAGCACGAGTGCGAGTCGGCTTAGTCGTGTTATTTACTGATTGGGTTGTCGTGCCAGTACTTTTAGTTCTACGCGGTGTACTTTTTGATGTATTTGACACGGTTTCCGTAGCAGAATTTTCCACTGCTGGATTTTCTTGAGTTGTTTTGCTCATAAGGCTTTTCCAAGCATGTTAATCTATTCTTAGGGTGTACATTAGCATATTATAAAAAGGGCTGAATTGACTAGAATGACATTGCAACAGGCTTTCAGGTCAAGACATATCCTCTATAACTCAAGTATGATTCTACTGAAACCGATGGAACTATTGAAATATAAGACTCTAGACATCACTTTGAAGTTAAAAGGATATCTTTGAATCCATCAACAATTCATTTGTATGAGAGATAAAAACATGACTGATCAATACCAAACATTTGCAAAATCTCCTATTGGTAAATTTGTCATTAAAAATTTGGGTTTACCTGCACCAACTTTTTTAGACCGTTTTGAGTCAGCAACGCCTGTGATTAAAGGTGCTGTATTACTGGGTGCAGCAGCAAACAGTTCACTATCTGGTGCAATTGCGCAAGTGTTGGCAAATGTCCACGCCAATAGCTATGCGGGTAACAATGCGCAACTACAACAAGCTGCGGCTCAAGTGGGCTTAAACTTAAGTGCATTTAATGCAGGCGACAAAGAGTCTAAATTCAAAGTTGTTATTTTTGATGCATCTGGCATTGAGTCATCAGAGCAACTTAATGAGTTATATAACTTCTTTAACCCGATTGCACGTCAAGTGGCTGCTTCTGGTCGTGTGATTGTGGTAGGCACGACCCCTGAAACTGCGGGTAGCGTTAAAAAAGCGATTGCACAACGCGCGCTTGAAGGCTTCGTGAAGTCAGTCGGTAAAGAATTTAAAAAGGGGATTGCAGCACATTTGATTTATGTGGATGCAGATGCGGAAGCAAATCTTGAGTCAACTTTACGTTTTGCAGCATCTCCACGTTCTGCTTATGTCTCTGGTCAAGTGATCCGCGTATCTAAAGCTGATGTTGTAGATGTGGACTGGGCTAAACCATTGGCTGGTAAAACTGCTGTAGTGACAGGTGCGAGCCGTGGTATTGGTGAAGCGATTGCACATGTCTTGGCACGCGATGGCGCGCATGTGATTTGTTTAGACGTACCACAGCAGCAAGCAGATCTTGACCGTGTTGCAGGTGAGATTGGTGGTTCAACACTGGCAATTGATATCACAGCAAACGATGCTGGTGAGAAAATCAAAGCTGCGGCAGCTGCTCAAGGTGGTTTAGACATTATTGTGCATAACGCAGGTATTACCCGTGACAAAACTTTGGCAAATATGAAGCCTGAGCTTTGGGACTTGGTCATTAACATTAACCTGTCAGCGATTGAGCGTGTAAATGATTATTTACTTGCGAACGACGGTTTAAATGCCAATGGTCGTATTGTTTGTGTATCATCAATTTCAGGTATTGCAGGTAACCTCGGTCAAACCAACTATGCGGTATCAAAAGCGGGTGTCATTGGTGTGGTTAAATTTACTGCTCCAACGTTGACGAATGGCATTACCATCAATGCGGTTGCACCAGGTTTCATTGAAACGCAAATGACCGCTGCGATTCCATTTGCAATCCGCGAAGCGGGTCGTCGTATGAACTCGATGAGCCAAGGTGGTTTACCGGTAGATGTTGCTGAAACGATTGCTTTATTTGCAGCGACAGCATCGACTGGTTTAAACGGCAACGTGGTACGCGTTTGTGGTCAAAGCTTGTTGGGTGCTTAATTTAAAAACTTGAATTTATCTCTCCTTTAGAGGGGAGATGAATTCTTTATATTATAAATGGGATGGCATTTTTCCCTCATCCCAACCTTTTCCCTGAGGGAGAAGGAACTTTCAAAATATTGAAATAAAAACTTCTCAAAGGTTCAGTATGAAGACTCGCCATTTTAGTCAACTTCCAAAACCATACATGGCTTATCCGAAAGTCATTCAAGGTTTGATTTTTAAAAAACCAAAAGGTGAAAAAGTCTTACCGCAGGTTGAGTATGTGGTAGATTCTTTTAATGTCGATGAAAAGCATTTGAAAGCCTATAACGAAGTATGTGGCTTTAAGAATAATGGTTATATTCCTGCGATTTATTTGGCTGTATTATCGCAAAGCTTACAAATGCACATGATGGGGCAAGAGCCGTTTCCATTTCCAGTGTTAGGTTTGGTGCATATTCGCAATCAAGTCAAACAAATGCGTAAAGTTGGCGTCAATGAAACCCTCACTTTATCATGTAAATATGGCGCGCTTGAGCCACATGATAAAGGTGTTCAGTTTGATTTTATTACCACGGTGAAAGTTGGTAATGAAGTCGTGGTTGAAGCTTTAACCACGTATTTAGCACGTCAAAAGACCGATGGTAAAACAGCACCAAAATTAGTCGAAGCAACGACTCCAGATTATCAGCCGAATGTAGTCTGGGAAGTCTCTGAAAATACAGGTCGTCGTTATGCAATGACTTCGGGCGACTTTAACCTGATCCACATTCATGCGGTGACAGCAAAAGCCTTTGGTTTTAAACAGGCCATTGCGCACGGCATGTGGAGTAAGGCACGAGCGTTGGCTTCGATCACATTGCCTGATGCTTATGAAGCAGATGTTTGGTTTAAACTGCCGATGTATTTGCCGTCAACAGTCGATTTTATGACTGTGACAAAAGGGGCAAATACTGCTTTCTTAATTCGAAATAGTAAGAATCAAAAACCGCATGTGACGGGACAGATCAAAGCACTATAATTTTAAAAAGCCCAGTTTAGATTACACTGGGCTTTTTTATGTCAGCTTTAAAATACATGGATGTGTAAATGAAAATTTTAAAACAATATTTACAAGCGAATCCGAACCATTACCAAGGCTACGTTGACCCACGTTTTCAAAGTGTTGCCCATCTCTTTAGCCGCTTACAAGATGCTCGTTCAGCATATGGCGGTGCGGCCTGTGTTCTATATTTTCAGGGTGAAAAAGTTGTCGATATCTATACAGGTTTGGCAGCGGTAGATTCTCCTTGGCAGGCCAATACGATGTCGGTGTGTTATTCGACAGGCAAAGGCGTGCTCGCAACCTTGGCGCATATTTTAGTCAGTCGAGGTGAGCTGAGCTACGATCAACCCATTGCGGATTATTGGCCTGAATTTGCCCAAAATGGTAAAGGAAAGATGACACTAAGACATGTACTGAGTCATCAAAGCGGATTATTTGATATTCGTAATAACATTGCCGATGCGACAGAAATGTTGAACTGGGCATATATGTTAGACGTATTTGAAAAGGCGCAACCACGCTTTGCAATTGGTGAAGATGCTGCCTATCAACCTTTATCCTTCGGTTGGCTAGTCGGTGGTGCTTTGGAAAAAGCAACGGGGAAAAGTTTAACTGAGCTTTTTCAAACCTATTTAGTTGAGCCGCTAGAGCTAGATGGAGCCTACTTTGGCGCACCCAGTGCTGAATTAAAACGTATCGCACGACCTATTACTCGTCCTGTACCTATCCAAGCAAATCAAACAAGTCCCACGAAGGTGCGTAAAGTTTCAGTGCTTGATAAAGCGATACAGTGGTCAGGGCAAGATCCACAAGACTTTCAGGATGGCATGATTCCCAAAGGCATGAAAAAGGTCAGCTTTTATCATGATGATGCGATTCAGGCGATCATTCCGGCGGCAAATGGTGTCTTTACCGCCAATAGTTTAGCCAAAGTGTATGCGATGCTATCTCAAAAAGGGATTTGGATAGGTCAGCAGTTGATTCGTCCCGATGTGTTTTCTGAATTGAGTCGAGTGCAATATAGCTATCGAGATCGCGTGATGCCGATACCGATGCATTGGCGCTTGGGATATCACCGTATATTAACCCTAGGCAAAACCGCAGAGCAGGGTTTTGGTCATATGGGCTTTAATGGTTCAGGAGCTTGGGGCGATAGTGAGCGAGGTTTAAGTTTTGCTTATACACATAACTTTGCTACAGCTTCTTTAACTGGGGATTATCGACTTTGGGCTTTGAGCCAAGAAAGTTTACGTTGTGCGGACGCAGTCTTAAAAGGTAAAAAAGGCTGGTTTTGACAGGTCTGAGATTTAGTCATCGTCTAAAATATGTTATGTTCGTCGCGGTTTAGGTTTTGAAGATTTGTGACATGAAGGCTCCTATTCTTATTCCTCTGATGGCTACAGGACTATTGTTGGGTTGTTCCGAGGCGAATCAAACGCAACATGATAAGTCTAAACTCCAAGTGGCAGAACAAAAGCAGATTATTCCTGCGTGGGTTGGGGGTTATCACGGGACAACGCCGTGTATGGGATGTTTGTCCCGTTGTGAAGACTGTCCGGGTATGGCAGTTGCACTTGAGCTGCATGAAAACATGACCTACACCCTAAAACGAGAAAGTTTGAGTGGCCATAACGAAGTCGAAACTTTGACTGGACTACTTCGTTTTAATGCTCAAGATCAGCACAAGATAGAGTTGGTGAACGTGACAACGCGAAACTTACTTTATGTCGATTTAGAGGATCGTGTTTTAGAAATACGTGAAGATGTGACCGGTAAAAAATACCAAATGCAGAGTGATTTTATTCTGGTGAAGTCGGCTTAATTTTCTAAATAGCTGTATTTTACGAATTCATTTTAATATTTACCTCTTTTTTACTTTTGCAAAGCTCTCATTTTATTTCAAATCCATAATCTAAATGTATAAATAGCTTGAGATAGAGAGTGGGATAAAAATGGAGCGAATGGTTTTTGGATTATTGATCTAAATCAGGTTTATAGCTTAGAAAAGTGAGAACGGGGTGAAGTAATTCATTCACTCTTTGGCAAAAAAACAGTATGCTTAGGCCTATAAAAAGGAGCATACATGTATCAAGTACTTGCACGGAAATATCGTCCTCGCAATTTTAATGAGCTAGTGGGTCAAAACCACGTTTCTCGGGCACTAACCAGTGCTTTAGAGCGCGGACGTTTGCACCATGCTTATTTATTTACAGGAACGCGTGGGGTCGGAAAAACCACCATTGCCCGTATTTTGGCAAAGTGCTTGAACTGTGAAACAGGTGTGACTTCAACACCATGCGAAGTTTGCCCAACCTGTACTGCCGTGAATGAAGGCCGTTTTATTGATTTGATTGAAATTGATGCGGCGTCACGGACTAAAGTTGAAGATACGCGTGAGCTTTTAGACAATGTTCCTTATGCACCGACGCAAGGTCGTTTTAAGGTGTATTTGATTGATGAAGTACATATGCTCTCTACGCATTCTTTTAATGCTTTACTCAAAACATTGGAAGAACCGCCTGAACATGTGAAATTCCTTTTTGCAACGACAGATCCACAAAAGCTCCCAATTACCGTGATTTCACGTTGTTTGCAATTTACTCTACGCCCGTTGGCTGTAGATGAAATTACCGAGCATCTGGGGAATATTTTAAATAAAGAGAGCATTCCCGCCGAGCAGGATGCGATTTGGCAAATTGCAGAGTCTGCCCAAGGCTCATTACGTGATGCACTTTCTTTGACAGATCAAGCGATTGCCTATGGTCAGGGCTCTATCCAGCACCAAGATGTCAAAGAGATGTTAGGTTTAATCGACCGTACCATTATTTATGATCTGATCCTTGCGATACATCAAAACCAGAAACAACGGGTGAGTGAGTTGCTGATACAATTCCGCCAGCAAGCACTGGATGTATCTTTAGTTTTGGATCAGTTGATTTCGACTTTACATGAATTGGCATTATTACAATATTTACCAGAACTAAGCCTCAAATATAGCGCTGAAATTAATAAAAAAATCATGCAATTGTCTCAGCAGATTGCTGCGCAAGACCTACAGCTTTATTACCAAATTGCATGTAAAGGACGTGCTGAATTACAGTTAGCAGTCACGCAAGAGCAAGGCTTTGAAATGACGGTGCTACGCATGTTGGCGTTCCGTCCATTACAACCGAATGAAGTACTGGTGACTCAGGCCAATAGCGCTATAGCTGAATCTGTACAACAAACGGTAATACCGACTTCTGCTCCAGCAACGGCTTTGCAACAAGATGCTCAAAGCTTAGATATTGACGCGACATTTGAAGATGCTGCGATAAATGAGGATGCAGAGACTGACTTTAATTCTGAACTTGATGATGTGAATCTTTCAGAAAGCGCCAAAGAGAATAAACCATCAGTTGAAGTATCTCAGCAATCCGATCAAATCGTTTTCGATCCTTCCAGTGATGAAGTTTTATTTGATTTGGATGAAGCTGATGAATTTAATGCACAAAGCAATGATGATGAACCAAATAGTGATGATTTCTTATTTGATGAAATTGTACCGTTAGAAGCAGAAACTCAAAATGAAGCACCCGTTGAACCTGCTGTAGCAATAGTTGAGGTTGTACAAGCGGAATCTTTTGATTTAGCAAGTGAAGTGCTTTCAGTCGCGAATGTTGAGGATACTCAAGTTGTAGAAAATGAAAGCCTACAAACTGTTACTGCCCTTGTAGAGCTTGCTCAACCTGAACAGGTCTCATCTCCAACCGATTTAATGCCACAAGATATTTTGCAACTACAAGCACAGCAGTTAGTCGGTGAATGGACAGTGGAGAAGTGGGAGTATTGGTTTAGAAACAGCGATTTATCACCCGCGGTACAAGAGTTGGCACAGCAAGGCTTAATGACGGGACAGATTGATGCAGAATCGGTGTTTATGATACCGCAACGCTATGAGCAACTCCTCACCCAATTACGTCATGTCTTGGAAGATGCGCTCAAAGCTGAATGGCCTCAGACGCGTTTTGATGTGAAATATGCAGAAGTTGAAACCATTACGCCATATACGATGCAAGCGCAACGTAAGGAAAAGGCATTCCAACGTGCACATGAATTACTACAAAACGAAGACACAGTGAAAAGTCTAGTGCAAACTTTTGATGGTGAATTACACAATATTCAGCTTAAGTAATGTCATGGCTTAAATAGTGGCGCAAAGCACTCCGCATTTCAGATGGAATCGGGGTGCTTTTTCGTGTTTCACGATCCACAAAAACATGAACAAAATGTCCTTGAGCCGAAGCCGTTTCTTGACCAAATTTAAAAATGGCGAGCTCGTAAGTAAGTGAGGAGTTTCCTATTTTGGAAATAGTCACACCTACGTCAATAATCTCAGGATAAGACAACTCATGTAAGAAACTACATGCTGAGTCGACCACTAAGCCAATAATAGGGGATTGGTGAATATCAAAATTTGCTTTTTCAATCAGTAAGGCATTTGCGGCAGTATCAAAATAGCTATAGTAAGTGACGTTGTTGACATGGCCATAGAGGTCATTGTCTGACCAACGTGTCTGAATCGGTAAAAAATAATGAAATTGGTCACGTGTCTTTGCGGCTTGTCTCATCGACGTCATCCTTAAAATCTGATTATAAATAGCCTAAGTTAATTATATGGGTTAGCTGTAAATGGCTTGATAAATCTCGCGTGCCTGTTGCCACTCTAGTTCTCTTGGGTTGTTTTGTAGTAGGCGTGTTTGCAACATGGCGTCTGTTGCAAGTTGATCTAGACTGTGTTCAGGAACATTCAACGCCTTGAGTTTTAAGGTTAAACCGCTACGGTCTAAATGGTTTTGTATATGATCGACAAAGAGATCAGAAAGACCATCAGTACAACCTGTACTTTTGGGGTCGAGCCAGCAGATCAACTCTGCATAATGGTGCTTGGCTTGCGGAAGATTAAACTTTAAAACTTCTGTCAACACTAAGGCATTGCTATGTCCATGTGAAATGTGAAAATGTCCACCCAGTGGATAAGCAAGTGCATGTACAGCACCTACTGGGGCATTGGCAAAAGCTTGTCCTGCCAACATTGAACCGACCAACATGTTTTGTCGGGCTTCTAAATTTCGACCATCTTCTAGCACCAAACTGAGGTTTTGATTCAGCAGCTTTAAAGCCTGTTTCGCTAACATGTCTGCATAAGGATTTTTCTTGATTTTAGAGGTATAAGCTTCAATGGCATGTACCATCGCATCAATGCCTGTCGCTGCACTAATATGACGCGGCAGGTTTTCAGTAAAAGTCGCATCCAAAATCGCTACATCAGCAAAAAGAACAGGTGCGACGATTCCAGTCTTTGTCGTTTCACCTGTGGTAACAATTGAAATCGGGGTAACTTCAGAAACTGTCCCTGCTGTGGTTGGGACTAAAATTAACGGCAGGCGAGGTGTTTGGGCATTATTTACCCCATAAAGATCAGCTAACTGTTGCTGCTGTGCAGGATGGCTGAGTATGGCAATAATTTTTGCAACATCCATAGAACTACCACCACCAAAGCCTAAAACGAGATCTACCTTTTGCTGTTTGGCAAAATTAACCGCATTTAAAACAATTTGTTCACCCGGATCTGCTTCAACCTCACTGTATATACTGTAAGTGAGAGAGAGATCCTCTAAAATTTCTAAGATGGGAAAATGCAGTTGATGTTGTAGCATGCCTGCATCTGTAAGCAATAACAGATGTTGATAAGGGCGTGCTGTTAAAAGTTCTCTAAGCTTTTGAATGCTGCCCAAGCCTGAAATAATATTCGGCACAGTTTGAAATTGAAATGAGTTCATACAGCATCCTTTTTTATATCTTATTCAACAATAATGTTTTGTACTTCTATAGGATTCATCCTCTAAATAACTTAACATAAGACACTTGAAAATAAAGCTGTTTCGAGGTGGTTATGTCATTCACAACGCCCTATAAGGTGTTATGTGTCTGTTTAGGAAATATTTGTCGTTCTCCCACGGCAGAAGTGGTTCTCAGACATTTTTGTGATGCGCATCAACTTAATATTGAAATCGACTCAGCAGGGACGAGTAACTATCATCCCAATAAGGCACCTGACTTACGCAGCCAAGAACATGCTTTGAAACGTGGTTATGATTTGTCTGGTTTACGTGCACGACAGTTACAGACCCGTGATTTTGTCCATTTTGATTTAATTTTAGCGATGGACAACAATAATTTTGATGAGATTCAGATGCTGTATCAAACAGCATCACGTGAATTTGGTACGGGGCAACTACGTGCTAAAGTCGCTCTCATGTCCGAGCATGATACGCAATATCCACAGCAAGCCTTACCTGATCCTTACTATGGTGGATCTGATGGTTTTGAGCGTGTATTGGATCAATGTGAATCAAGTAGCCAAGCATGGGTTCACATTTTTAAACAACAAATTGAAAGTTATTAAGGTTAGCGCATGCAAATCGAAACACAAAAACAGCTTAAACCTTTTAATACTTTAAGTTTACATGCAGTTGCATCGCATTATGTTCAAATTCATAGTGCAGATGAATTGGTTGAAGCCCTAGATTATGCGCAGCAACAAGCGCTGAATGTCATGATTTTATCAGGTGGAAGTAATATGCTTCTGCCTGCACAAATTGATGCTTTGGTTGTGCATATGAATATTCTAGGTATAGAGAATCTGTCTGAAGATGCGAATACCCAAACCATACGAGTTGGTGCAGGGCAAGTTTGGCATGACTTTGTACTTTGGACGACAGAACAGCGTTTATTTGGTTTACAGAATTTAGCCTTGATCCCAGGCTTAGTCGGTGCATCCCCAGTACAAAATATCGGTGCTTATGGTGTCGAAGCAGGTGAGTTCATTGAAAGTGTGCAGGTCTATGACAGACAACTGAAACAATTTAGTGATATTCCTGCTGAAGATTGTGCATTTAGTTATCGCCATAGTATTTTTAAGGATGATCCGAATCGCTATGTGATTACTCATGTCACATTTAAACTCTTGAAACACGAAGACTTAAAAATTAGTTATGGTGATTTAAAACAGGCTGTAGGGGATAACTTAACTGCATTAAATTTGCAGCAACAAGTGATTCAGATTCGCCAAAGTAAATTACCCGATCCTAAAGATTTTCCAAATGTAGGGAGTTTTTTCAAAAACCCAATTATGAGTCAGCAGGCGTATGACGATTTAGCCCAACAATTTGACAAATTGCCACATTATCCACAGTCAAATGGTGATGTTAAAATTGCCGCTGGTTGGTTAATCGACCAGTCGGGGTGGAAAGGCAAGCAACTTGGGGCGGTGGGCATGTTTCATAAGCAGGCGTTGGTCTTGGTGAACTATGCCAATGCAAATTTAGACGATGTACAGAGCACATACCGAGCAGTACAACGGGATGTGTATAATAAATTTAAAGTTTTACTAGAGCCTGAGCCAGTTTTGTTTAATTCGCTCGGTTTAATTCAATCTCATCAGGATCATTAAAAGTATGAGTAAAACCCATAAAATGGTACGTTTAGTGCAAATCGCTTCGGTGTTATTTGCACTTTTCGGCTGTTTAATGATTTTTATTTATACGCCTTTTTATTCTAAGCTCATTGTTGCTGCGCTTAATACTTTTGTTCCTGTCGATGTTAACGAAGTGGCCGCACAGAGCCAAAAGATGGCAGCATTGAGTGAGCAAGAAAGCTTAGAACCGGGTTCTGATTTGTGGATAGCACGCCAAGCTTATTTACAGCTCATGGAAGAACAGATTAAAGAGCATAATTCACAAAACTTAACCACCATTCAGGCGCGCTACAAAGCCTTACAAGAGTTGATTGTTGCTGAGCAAAAAGAGGAACAGGAAAAAGAACAGAAGCCTCAAATTCCTTTGGTGGTTGAGACTGCAAGTTCAGAAGTAGACCCAACAGAGAATGTAAAAGAACTATTAGAACTCAACAGTAAAGAAAATAAAGCGTTAATGGAGCATTATCTAGCGTTCTTAAAAACGCATAAGGTTGAACAACTCGAAGAACAGCCCGTTGATGAGCAAATTTATCAAGATATTGCACAAATCCATGCACAAAATGAAGAGAAAAAAGCAGCTTTAAATATGCCGAATGCCATCGTTGTTCTAGGAGGCGGGTTAACTTTAGATAAGAATGGTAAGGATATCGTCGTGAATGAATATACCCGTTTGCGACTTGAAACCACATTACAAGTTGAACAGCAGTTTAAGCTGCCTATTGTACTGAGTGGGGTAGAAGCACCGTATATGCAAAAATGGTTAAAGGCACGAGGAGTCGATGCAAAACTGTTGGAAGATCGTAGTATGAATACCTGCGAAAATTCACGTTTTAGTTCCTTGTTACTACAGAAAAAAGGTGGCGCACCTAGAGTGATTCTAATTACAGATCAATACCATATGCCACGTACCCGTCGTCTATTTGCCTTAAATGGTATAGAAACCCAGCCGATAGAAGCACCTATGCCGACCCAATTAACACGTTGGCGACCAAGTCAACAAAACTATGATCATAGTCGCCGTGCCAATTATGAAATGCTTGCAACTGTGCGTGATGTACTTGTCGGCTCAAGTGACTGTAGGGAGATTCCATAATGCCTGAACTTCCTTTTTTAAATCCTTCCGTACTCAAACAACTTGAGCTTCCTGTCCCAAGTCGTGAGACCACACCACAACTTTTAGAACCACTCAATTTAAACCAGTCTTATGAAGCGTCTGTTGAAATTATTTCATACCGTAGGCTCTATGGTTTAGACACTTTGGACTGTGAGCAGTGGCAAGGTTATGTACAAATGCCTTTGTTTAAATTGCATGTACAGGTCTTTGCGCCCAAAATCCAGAAGATCAAGGGAACCGTATGTTTATTGCACGGTTACTTAGAACACAGTGGTATTTACCAACCCATCATTAAAGAGCTGCTTGAGCAAGGGTTTAGCGTACTGACTTATGATTTGCCTGGGCATGGTCTGAGTGATGGATCGCCTGCAAATATCCAAAACTTTGACCATTATCAAGATGTGCTTCATGCTGTAGTGCGTTATGTAAAGTATGCTGATCAGTTACCACAGCCGTGGTTAGGCATCGGGCAGAGTACGGGTGGTGCAATTTTAATGCATCATTTACTCGAATTTGCCGAACGCCGTGAAAACCCTTATGTACAGCGTGTTCTGTTGCTTTCACCATTGATTCGTCCTGCGAAATCGGCTTGGTGGCATAATTCAGTTGGATTAGGCATTATTCGTCGGATAAAGCGTCAAGTACCGCGTCATTTTAGACGCAATAATCATAATCCTGAATTTTTGCGCTTTGTCCGTTTAAAAGATCCCTTGCAACCGCGTATGATGGGTATGGATTGGATTTTGGCGATGTCAAAGTGGATGCTGGAAATGGAACAACGTCCAGCCTGTCGTATTCCTGTGTGGTTGGCTCAAGGCGCTCTGGATCAGACGGTAGATTGGCGGTATAACATCGAGTTCATTCGAGAGAAGTTTCGTTTACAGACCTTGCTAATGCTAGAGGAAGGTTCGCACCAATTGATCAATGAACGTGCTGACATTCGTGCTGCATTAACAGGTTTAATCCCCGCTTTTTTACATGCGCAGGGTTCATCTAGTGGATATTACTAATAGTCTGTGATTTTGCTTATCGAGAATAAAAAGGAGGCTCTATCAGCCTCCTTTTTATTTAGAAGTGTTCTAATTGGGACATGTTCCACATACGGAAATAAAAATTTTCCTCGTCTTTATTTTCACAAGACAGCAGTTCGCCTTCTTTTAACCAAAAGTGGAGTTGCGCATAGTTTCGAATTTCTCGGTCATTAATGCGCTGTGCTAAATGGCGGGCTTTAATTTCTGCTGGATGTTTTAAACCTGCTGAGGCAATCATTTCTGAAAGGGCTTTCAATGTATTGTCATGAAAATGTAGAACCCTTTCGGCTTTGGTGGGAACGTGTAGTGCTTTTTGACGTTCTTTATCTTGAGTTGCAACACCTACAGGACACTGGTTGGTATGACAACTTTGTGCTTGAATACAGCCTACAGCAAACATGAAGCCTCGTGCAGAATTCACCCAGTCCGCACCGATTGCCATAATACTTGCAATATCAAAGGCGCTGACCAATTTACCACTGGCCCCAATTTTGATTTGATCACGTAAACCTGCACCAACCAGCGTATTGTGTACAAAAAGCAAGCCTTCACGTAGCGGTACACCCATATTGTCAATGAGCTCAATCGGTGCGGCACCAGTACCACCTTCGGAACCATCAACGACGATAAAATCGGGAATAATTTGGGTATGTAGCATGGCTTTGACAATACTCATAAATTGCCAAGGCTGACCAATACACAGTTTAAAACCGATAGGTTTTCCTTCAGATAATTCACGCAGTTGTTGAATAAAATGCATCATTTCAATCGGTGTTTTAAAAGCCGAGTGACTTGAAGGAGAAACACAGTCATGGTCACGACTGACACCTCGTATTTGAGCAATTTCTTCAGAAATTTTATCTTTAGGTAGAATACCTCCATGTCCAGGTTTAGCACCTTGAGATAGTTTGATCTCAATCATTTTAACCTGAGGGCGTTTAGCTTGAATGGCAAATTTTTCTGGGTCAAACTGGCCATCTAAAGTACGGCAACCAAAATAGCCACTACCGAGTTCCCAGACAATATCACCACCATATTCTAGATGGTAAGGGCTTAAGCTGCCTTCACCTGTATCATGGTAAAAACCACCCATTTGTGCGCCTTTGTTTAAAGCACGAATGGCATTGGCACTCAAGCTGCCAAAACTCATGGCAGAAATATTAAAAATAGATGCGCTATAAGGCTGAGAGCATTGCACATTGCCTACTAATATACGGAAGGTTTTTGGGTCGGCAGGTTTGCATGGACTTAATGAATGCGTCATGAAACGATAGTTGTCTGCATAGACATTGACAATAGAACCAAAAGGCTTATCTGCATTTTGGTTTTTTGAGCGTTGATAAACTAGACTGCGTTGCATTCTTGAAAATGGCAGTGCATCTTGATCCGCTTCAATGAAATACTGGCGGATTTCAGGACGAAAATCTTCAAATATAAAACGAAAGTGCCCCATGATCGGGTAGTTCTTCAAAATAGAATGTCTGTTTTGCAAAACATCATGTAAGCCGACAAAACTGAGTAAACCTGTAATGAGCCAAATACTGTTTAAGAAAGTGTTTGAGATAAAGTAATTGATGTAAATAGGGGTATGGCTATAATGAAAAAAGCTAATACTTAAAAAGATAAAAATACAAAGCAGCCAAATAGAATGTCTGGAAAAGAAAGTGTTGAGTAATTTATGACGTATGGATTGAGCAGGGCTAGACATATGGCTTGGCTTCCTTCCGTGTTGTTTTAGGACTAATGTGCCAAGTCTTTGTTTCATCTACAAGTAATAAATTGTTGTTCATTCTGTGAATAGATTTTGAATATGGCGAATGTTAAAAATGGAGGAATCAATTACACATAGATGAGTATCTTTCAGTTTTTAAAGTCGATAAAATGATTTTAATGAATGCGTATTCTTCAACAATAAAAATTGATAAATTACTTACTTCTAGGGATAGGTTGCTTCGAGTTAGCATCGGTATAGTGTTGTTAAAGAATGATAAAAAGGGGATGCTTCAGTGAAAAATACGGAAACAGTTTTGCCTGCACCTGTTTTAATTGTAGAAGATGAAGCGATGATTCGCTCTCGCCTAGACCTTATTCTCTCGGAATTAGGTTATAGCCATGACATGTTGATTTTTGCTAAGAATTTAGCGGAGGCAATGGCAATAATTGCATCGCAACCAATTTCTTTGGCATTGGTCGACTTGGGTTTACCAGATGGCAATGGTATTACGCTGATTGAAAAACTCAGAGACATTGACCAAAGTGCTTTAATTTTAGTGATTTCGGCTTGGAGTACACAACAAAGCCTATTTGCCTCGATTAAAGCAGGGGCGAATGGTTATGTACTGAAAGAGCGTGATGATGCTGAAGTACTTATGTCTATACGTAGCATTTTACGTGGTGGGGCTCCTATAGATCCATTCATTGCTCGTGAAATTCTGAATCAAATTTCAACATCAACTACACCCCAAACAGAACGTGTAGATCAGTTAGATGGTCAAGATTATGACGAATTGACGAATCGAGAAACTGAAATTCTAAACTTAGTTGCACAGGGCTTAAGTAATCGAGAAATTGCAGAGCAGTTATTTGTGTCTCGCTATACTGTTGAAAGTCATATTAAGCATATTTATCGAAAGCTTTCAGTTACCAAACGCACCAAGGCTGTGAGTACAGCACGTTCTTTAGGTCTTTTATGAAAAATGGCTGGCTGAGCCTTTTTTTCACACTATGTTTGTGTGCGTTTAGTCTTGCCAGTTATGCAGAAACCCGCTTCAGTGTTGGCTCCACTTGTAATGTGATTGTCGATAAAATTTCTGCAGTCAAAACAACATCTATTAATGAAGTGCCTAAAACGGGCTGGGTCGAAGTTAAAAATCCTGATGTATGGACCAAGCGTTGGCCATATTATGATGGTGGTGTTTGGTACCATTTTGCGTGGCATTGGAGCTGTAGCGATAGTCATGAGTTAAAAGAACCGATCGCTTTTTCAGTAGAAGGTATGAGTAGTGCGGGTGCTGTCTTTTTTAACCGTAATTTGATGTGGAAAGATAAACATTTAGTTGAACCTTTATCAAAAAGTTGGAATACTCCGCGTTTTTGGATTCTTCCTGTCGAAAGTTTAAAACAACAAAAGAATGATATTTGGGTGTATGTGGTTGGTAATAGCTATGAAAGCCCCGGTTTAGGAAATTTAGAATTTTCAGATATTACAAAAGCCTATGATAAGCAGCAAAGACGGCTTTGGAATAAAAGAGCACTATTTCAGGTTAATTTGGTGATTTCGACAACCTTAGGTTTAGTATGCTTTGTCATCTGGTTTTTTAGGCGCAATGAAACAACTTTTCTTTGGTTCTCTATTAGTTGTTTGTTTTGGGTGCTGTTTATTTGGAATGTGATCAATCGGGAAGTGTTTCCTTATCCAAATTCTTTATGGGTTATGAAAGCTAACCTAACTTATTTTGTTTTATACAGTGTTTGCTTTTCTATTTATTTGCTCCGTTTTGTTAAGGTGAAGTTTGCTGAGTTAGAAAAAACATTATTTTTGGTTGCAGCGGTTTGTATTGTTACGATTTTATTTATCCCGAGTCTGATGGTCAAAACCGTTTTTGCGATAATTTTTCTTCTGTGTATTGCCTTATTCTTAGCTTCTTTTTTATTTGTGGTTTATCGTGCGAATAAAACAAAGCGTCGTGATTACATTTTACTTGCTGTGTGTTTGAGTGTTGTTTGTATTGTAATGATGTATGACGTTTCACTATTATTTGATGAGCGTATCAATGATCATCAGCCATTATCCCCCTATACTTCACCGATTATCACTTTCTTTATTGTGATCATTCTTGCAACTCGTTTAGATAAAAATATCAAAAAAATACAAAGATTTAATAATGAGCTAGAACAACGTGTGAACTTTGTCACCAGTAATTTATCTTCAAGCCTATACGCGCGACATCAATTAGAGCTTGAAAACGTTCGGCTACAAGAGCGCATTCACTTGTCGCATGATCTACATGATGGTCTGGGTGCATCTTTGGTTCGTTCGATGATTTTGGTGGGGCAGAGTTCTAGTGCTATGTCGAATCAACAATTTCTTTCGATTCTTAAATTATTGCGTGATGATTTAAGGCAAATTATTGATAGTGGTTCATCTACGAATAATAAAATTCCAGACAATCCAGTGCTGTGGATTGCACCTGTTCGGCACCGTTTTAGTCAAATTATGGATGAATTGGATATTCAAGCGACTTGGACGATACCAGCTACATGGGAGATACAACCTACGGCTTTACAGTGTTTGACATTGATTCGTGTACTTGAAGAAAGCTTGACGAATATTGTGAAGCATAGCCAAGCAAGTCATATTGAAGTCAAAATGTATTATCCAAGCACAACTCGATTGGTCTTAATTGTTCAAGATGATGGTGTTGGATTCGACGTAGAGTGTGTGCTGAATCATGGAATGAGTATTGGTATGCGAAGCATGAAAATGCGTTTAGAAAAAATTGGTGCTGAGTTGGAAATTGAGTCTAAAAAAGGCTGTACCAAAATCAAGGCTTGTTTAAGTTTTGGAGAAGGTGAAAGTGCTGAGTAAGAGGCTCAGCACTTGATGTTGTTAAACTTCTTCAGGAGGTAGAAGCATCAAAACAGACTCATTCATAAGCATTGCGATATCTTCTAGAATATCGGCATCATATAAACTTTCATCAAGCAATAATGCCTCACCATCAGCTAAACTTTTAAGTAATGGTGCAAATTGGTCTGAAATACACAATCCTTCACCATTAGCCCAGAACAAGAACGCATTTTCGTCATGCGTATAAAGTAGGCGAGATGCAGGCTCTAAAATGAGTTGGTAGCCTTGGTCTAAAATACCTTCCAAATCTCCCGTGCCAATTTCTTCAGCTTCAGGAATATTTTCAGGATATTTCGGCTCTGACATCAAGGTCATAATAGCATCTTCAAGCAGAGTTGAATTTTGTAACTGAGCTAGAATTTCTGCTTTTAAATAATCCAATTCGTTTTGTGTCAATTGACCGATCGGGCTTTGTTGGTCACGGACAATATCGAGCAAAGGATTACGCAGCAGGGCATTATCTGATAGTTTGTCACCTACACGGTCAACCATGTCAGTGACGTTTGGCATACGGAAGCCGAAAGATAAGGTCAGGCAGTCATCTTCAGCGACGCCATAATGAGCTAAACCTGGTGGTACATAAAGTAGGTCACCTGGGGCTAATACTTCATCGAAATGGATGTCTATTTCAGGCAGTAATTTTAAAGGCTGGCCTGCAACAATCTCAGATTCAGCATCGCACATTTGACCCAACTGCCAACGACGATGACCATAGCCTTGCACCAAAAAGACATCATAAAAGTCAAAATGTTTTCCTACAGAACCACCCTTAGGTGCATAAGAGACCATGATGTCATCACGACGCCACTGTGGAATAAATGGAAATTTTTTCCATAGCGCTGCCAAATCAAAAGAGTAATGGTCGACGGCTTGAACCAACAAAGTCCAAAGCTTCGGCATCTTTTGAAAATCTGCTTTTAAGAGTGGAGAAGACTTTACCGACCATTGATTTGGATCGCGATCTTTTTGTTTGATGAGACGGGCTGTGACATTTTCATCCAAAGCCAACTCCATTACATCACTTGGTTCTAAGAGATTGGCAATTTCAGGAATAGCATTACGCACCAATAAAGGCTTTTTTTGCCAATATTCGGTAAGGAATTGTTCGGCTGTAATACCGCCAAGAACATCAAGAGTTTGGGACATGAAAATAGCCTAAGCAAATTTAAAACAATATTGTGTATTGTCTTATGATCGAAGGCCTATGCGCAAGTATCGTTAGATTTATTTGAAAGTGATTCGCTGATTTAAATAACTAACGCCTGCATCAGCCGTTAGGCTACTCACATTAAAATTTTTACAGAATAATATGTTTAAAACATAGCAAATAAACATAATGTTAAATAAAGACAATGCCCAGAAAATAGCGAATCAGATATGACAGAAGGAAATCGAAAAGAGTGAGTATAACTTATGAAAGAGATCTAATCATGTGATTAAGCTTAGTACTAAAAAGAGAACAGCAACACTTAGTGCTGTTCAATTTATTAGACATAAACTAAAAATCTTTCTATAGAATTAAGGCACAAGCACTTTTAATTCACGCAGAATATTACATAACTGGATCATCGGCATACCCATAAGAGTAGTTTGATCTTGTCCTATCATTTGTTCAAATAAACTGATCCCTAAGCTTTCACATTTAAAACTACCAGCGCACATGAATGGTTGCTCAAGTTCAATATAACGTTGAATTTCAGGCAGGCTAAGTTTACGGAACTTAACTTTATAGTGTTCAACTAGACTATGTTCAAATCCAGTAGAATGCTGTTGAACACTCAAAGCGGTACTGAAGTAGACAATCTTGTCTGAATTGGCTTGTAATTGTTTAATCGCCTTTTCAGCAGACAATGGTTTTCCAATAAAAATATCGGGCGCACCTTCACGCCATGCGACTTGGTCGGAACCAATCACAATCGCATCTGGATGTTGTCTAGCAATTACATGCGCCTTTTCAAATGCCAAGCGTTTAGCCAAATCATCCGCATGGCTTTCTCCACGAGGCGATTCGTCTATATCAGGGACAATGCAACGGTAGTCTAAGCGTAAGCGATTCATCAAATCTTTACGAGTTTGACTGCTGGATGCCAAGATAATTTCGGAAGTATTCATTCGACTGCATATTCCATGAGCACATTCAGCGGTACGTAAGACAGTACGGCCTGATGGCAAGCTTGAACTTTGACTGGAGGAGCAAAACCTGCTTGATACGCTTCTACCCAACGAGTCACACAGATACACCAAAAATCTCCCGGTTGTAGTCCCGGAAAGTTAACTTCAGGCACAGGGGTAATGAGGTCATTGCCCACTTGTTGCGAAAAATTTAAAAACTCAGAGGTCATTTCGACACAGATGGTGTGTTGTCCCAAATCTGAGGGTGCTGTATGACAAAAACCATTACGGAAATAACCAGTAATTGGGGAGTAACAGCAGCTCGCTAAAGGTTCACCCAAAACGTTTAAACGGTTCAGATTTGGATCAGGATGAATAGACATAAATGATAAATCGAGTGAGACTTTTCACTATGATAGCAAAACTTTGCCTTTCGTTTGCTTTTCTGCAAAAGAAGCTAACCTTTTTCTGCATAATCATTTAAAATCGACGCGATTTTTATATATAGAAAGAGAGCTCTACATGAATTTTCAGCGTATGACTGACCTCGATTTAACAGGTAAACGTGTTCTTATTCGCGAAGATTTAAACGTTCCTGTTAAAAATGGTGTGATTACAAGTGATGCGCGTTTACGTGCCGCTTTACCAACAATTAAAGCAGCGTTAGCACAAGGCGCAGCCGTAATGGTTTACTCTCACCTTGGTCGTCCTGTTGAAGGTGAGCCAAAACAAGAACAATCATTAGCACCTGTTGCTGCATATTTGACTGAAGCATTGGGTCAAGACGTTCAATTAGTGACGGACTATCTCGATGGCGTTGACGTTACAGCAGGTCAAGTGGTACTCCTTGAAAACTGCCGCTTTAACGCAGGTGAAAAGAAAAATAACCCAGAACTTGCAGCAAAATATGCGGCGCTTTGTGATGTATTTGTAATGGATGCATTTGGTACAGCACACCGTGCAGAAGCATCAACTGAAGGTGTAGCACGTTTAGCAAAAGTTGCAGCAGCAGGTCCACTCCTTGCAGCTGAACTTGATGCTTTAGGTCGCGCATTACAAACGCCTGAAAAGCCAATGGTTGCGATTGTTGCGGGTTCTAAAGTATCGACTAAGTTGGATGTGTTGACATCACTTTCTGATATTTGCGATCAGTTGATTGTGGGTGGCGGTATTGCTAATACGTTCTTGGCAGCAGCAGGCTTCAATGTCGGTAAATCATTGTGTGAAAATGATTTGATTGACACCGCAAAAGCGATTGCTGCAAAAGTTTCTGTACCGCTTCCAACGGATGTTGTCGTGGCGGATGCTTCTGAAATTGATTTTGCAGACTTCTTGGGTTCATTGGCTGCTGCTAAAGCAGTCGTGAAAAAAGTTGAAGATGTGACTGACAATGACATGATTTTGGATGTCGGCCCAGAAACAGCAAAAGCATTTGCAGACATTCTAAAAACGTCAAAAACGATCTTGTGGAATGGCCCAGTCGGTGTGTTTGAAGTCGATCAATTTGGCGAAGGCACTAAAACTTTATCTTTAGCGATTGCTGAATCGGCTGGCTTCTCGATTGCGGGTGGTGGTGACACTTTAGCTGCTATTGATAAATACGAAGTTGCAGACAAAATTGGTTATATCTCAACTGGTGGTGGTGCTTTCCTTGAGTTTGTCGAAGGCAAAACCCTTCCAGCAGTTGCCGCATTACTAGAACGTGCACAATAAGTATCTTGTTTAAAGTTGTTGTAAAAAAGGTTGACTTAGGTCAACCTTTTTTATGGGCTTAACAAATCTATTCATCATTTAGTCATGAAAATGAAATATTGCTGAAATAAACTACAGGGCATTAAATCATCTGTTCTAGGAAAACATTATGAATTTAAAAATGACTCTTGCTGCACTTTTGTTAGCACCACTAGCTTTGACTGCTTGTAAGAAAAATGAAGCACCAGAACAACCCGTTGCAGCATCTGAAACAGCAGCAGTTGAAGAAGCTGTAACAGCTGAACAACAAGCAGCAATTGATGCGATTGATCAGCCAGTATTAGATGAAAAGAATAAAGATATTCCTGCTGAAGTCGCAAATGCACCAGCCGATGCTGCAACAGCGGATACTGCGGTAGAAGCTTCAGCGGCTCAAGCACATTAATTAGATGTGAAATTTGTAAAAAGTCCCTGCAATTGCGGGGATTTTTTTTAAATAGTGTTATTTGTTGCTGAATTGAAACCTTTGACCATGTAGAATATGTCGCATCAACTGGGAGGACATTATGGCTCTTATTTCATTGCGCCAGCTCTTGGATCACGCCGGCGAACATGCTTACGGCGTACCAGCATTCAACGTAAACAACTTAGAACAAATGCGCGCAATCATGCTTGCAGCAGATGCGACAAATTCACCTGTTATCGTACAAGCATCAGCGGGTGCGCGTAAATATGCAGGTGCTCCATTCTTACGTCATCTTATTTTGGCAGCAATTGAAGAATGGCCACACATTCCAGTGGTAATGCACCAAGACCACGGTACAGATCCAGACGTTTGCCAACGTTCAATTCAATTGGGCTTCTCATCAGTGATGATGGATGGTTCATTGGGTGCAGACGGTAAAACACCAACAACTTATGAATATAATGTTGATGTAACACGTCGTACAGTACAAATGGCGCATGCATGCGGTGTTTCAGTTGAAGGTGAAATCGGTTGTTTAGGTAGCCTTGAAACGGGTATGGCGGGTGAAGAAGATGGTGTGGGTGCTGAAGGTGTACTCGATCATTCTCAACTTCTTACTTCTGTTGAAGAAGCACGTCAGTTCGTTGCAGATACCAATGTCGATGCACTTGCAATTGCAGTCGGTACTTCACATGGTGCGTATAAGTTTACACGTCCACCTACAGGCGATATTTTGGCGATTGACCGTATTAAAGAAATTCATGCGGCGCTTCCAAATACCCACCTTGTTATGCACGGTTCAAGCTCTGTTCCTCAAGAATGGTTAGCGATCATTAACCAGTATGGCGGTGACATCAAAGAAACCTATGGTGTTCCTGTTGAACAACTGGTTGAAGCAATCAAGCACGGTGTTCGTAAGATCAACATTGATACAGACTTGCGTTTAGCATCAACAGGTGCAATGCGTCGTATGATGGCTGAACAACCAAGTGAATTTGACCCACGTAAATTCTTCGCAAAAACTGTAGATGCAATGAAACAAATTTGTGTTGACCGTTATGAAGCATTTGGTACAGCGGGCAATGCTGACAAGATTCGTCCAATTTCTTTAGAGAAAATGGTTGAACATTATAAATAATTCATTTTGAATGATTTATATTGGAAAAGCCCACCTTGATGTGGGCTTTTCTATGTGTGTTTATATTCAAGGCGACAATAATAAGAGTGTGCTATGGAACTGATATTTGCTGCGGCCTGTTGTAGTGTGGTGGTCTCCATTCTTTTAAAATGGGGTAAAAACAAAGGCTTTGATCCAATTCAGATGATCAGCTGGAACTATGCTTCAGCCAGTTTGTTGTGCTATTTCTGGTTTAAACCTGACCTTAGCCACGTTTCTATTTCAAATACGCCTTGGTGGTTAATTGTTGCCCTCGGTGTCTTGTTGCCGAGTGTATTTTTATTTTTAGCCAAGTCTTTGCAATATGCAGGTATTGTCAAAACAGAAATCGCACAACGCTTATCGGTAATTTTGTCCTTATTGGCGGCTTATTTTATTTTTCAAGAACAGTTTAATCAGCTGAAAATTGTTGGGGTAGGGTTAGGTCTTGCTGCCGTGATGTGCATTTTATTTACCAATGCATCGGGTGGCGGAGAGGGGCAAAAGCAGGCTGTATGGTATTTAGCACTTGTTTGGTTTGGTTATGCGCTGATAGACATTTTACTCAAATATACTACAGGCTTAGGTGTCCAATTTTCTGTTGCATTAAACCTGATGTTTATTTGTGCATTTTTATTGTCAGTTAGCTATGTTGCCGTGACCACAAAAAATGTCGGCTTAACCAAAAACGTTGTGGCTGGTTTATGTCTTGGCGTGTTGAACTTTGCCAATATCGCACTGTATGTCAAAGCACATCTGCTACTCAAGGACAGCCCTGCGGTGGTTTTTGCGGGCATGAATATTATGGTGGTACTTTTAGGTGTGCTGAGCGGACTGGTTTTATTTAAAGAAAAGCTGAAGCCCGCAACAGCGATTGGACTTGTATTGGGTATTACCAGTGTAGTTTGTTTAGCTTATGCAATGTCTGTTTAAAAAAATTGCGGACAAAAGACTGAGGGTGTTTGAGTAGATCTTCAAGCACAGCAATACCGAGTAATAAACCTGGTTGCTCACAACTGGGACAGTTAGGGTAATGGGTGTGTATTTTATTTTCATACTGACGTAAATAGATTTTATTGCAACGAGCACACTCAAACTTCATTGGCATATACGGTGTAACTGACATCAGTAACCTCACTATTTTTGTTTTGTTTAGATTGAAATGATTTAGCTTAAAAATAAATAAGCAATTTTCAGACCTAAAATATAAAGAAGGGACTTAGAGTCCCTTCTTTATATATAGCTATCATTACAGCTGCGTGAAAATATCTACGTTGTTTAGTCGAGACTTGGGTAATTTGGCATTAAAGTCGGCATCGCTACGGTAGCCCAATGTGAGTAGTACAGAGGGAATTAGACCTTTCGCGACTAAATCGAGTTCTTCACTAATGATTGACTCATCAAAGCCACCGATCGGTGTTGCATCAATTTTTTCACTAGCGGCTGCTAATAGAATTTGGCCTAAAGCAATAAAGGTTTGGTTTTCCGCCCAACGCTGAATATCGCCTTTTTCATTACGATAATAGTCTACATAACCAGAGCGACTGTCTTTTTGTCCTTGTTTAGCGGCATCGTCTTTAAAACGTCCGTTGAGCTCATCCTGATGAAGTAAATTTTCTAAATGCTGTTCAGAAATGTCGGCTTTAGTACAAAATAAAATGGTATGTGATGAATCTAAAACTTTGGGTGCATTGTATGCATATTTACCCACCAATGCTTTGGCAATTCGCTCTTTGGCGTTTGTATTTTCTGCAATGAAGAAGTGCCAAGGCTGGATGTTAATAGATGATGGCGTTAAGCGGAGAATTTCTAATAATCGAACAAACTGTTCATGAGGGATCTTTCTATTCGGGTCATAAGCTTTAGTTGTATATCGTGTTTTTGCAGTAATCAGAGTGTCCATTAGTCATCAGTCAAATTGAACTTAAAATAATTGTAATAGATAAAATAAGTTTTAGGTCCAATTTCAGCATATTTTTCGCAATGGCTTAGAGTTGTTTTATATCTATAAGTTTTCTCTTGGTCACTGTAAAACGTTAATGGTTGGGATAGCCGTAATCTATCGGGCTTATGGCAATTGATTTAAATTGATTTGTATTTGACACCTAAAAGGATAAAAGTTGCTAGGTTTTGGGATAAGTGACTGGATTTAGATATTTTATACTTTACATATCAAGAGGTATAACAATAGGGTTATCTTATATGCGTCATTTATTTTTTAAGTTATTGATTTCTAGTTGTATGTTGGGTATTGGTGCAACATCTTGGGCCGATGAATTCATACTGAAAAGTACCGATATTTCACAAGATCAATTAATGAGTCAAGCTCAGGAGTTTCAAGGGTTTGGGTGTAATGGTCAAAATCTATCACCACAACTTTCTTGGCATGGCGCGCCAAAAGGAACGGAAGCATTTGCTGTTCTAGCGTATGACCCCGATGCTCCAACGGGGAGTGGGTGGTGGCACTGGCAAATTGTTAATATTCCGAAAGATGTGACTGTATTAACGACAGGGGCAGGTGATCTTAGTCGAAACTTGGCGCCGAAGGGAAGCCTAAGTATTAAAAACGATTATGGTGTAGCAGGCTTTGGCGGTGCATGCCCACCCCAAGGACATGGTGTACATCGTTATCAATTTACAGTTTTTGCTTTATCTAAGAAGTTGGATCTACCTGAAAATGCATCAGGTGCTTTAACAGGGTATATGGTTCGAGCAAATGCTCTGGCTTCCAGCACAATAACTGCTTTATATCAGCGTGATTAATCTATATAGCCAAATACATCTCACACTGTTTCAAGCATTTACTCTGCTTTAGACAGTGTTTTTGGGAAAATTTGAATTTAATATGACTTTATTCACATTAGGTTGTATTTTATCAAAAATTAATATGATTATTGATGTATGCAAGAAGTATTAGGGTTAGTAAAAAAACTCGTAAATGAAAAGAAAAAATTACCTTTTTCGTTGTATTCATCTAAACAAGAGCAACTTATATTGAGTGCTCCGATTATAAAACCGTTAATCATATTTGTACTTTCTGGTGAAAAGCAGCTCGGCTCTAGTGGTGAGATTGTATGCCCACAAGGCTCCTTTGTATTTTTATCGAATAGCCCAAAAATAGATATGAGAAATATTCCAAATGAACATGATGAATATGTTGCAGTGCTTATAGAGTTTGATTATCAGGATTTTGTTCAATTCAAACATGCAGGGGTGAGTCAGAAAAATTATTTTCAAGGGGAAATACACGATATTTTAAAAACAACGTTAATGCAATTGATTGAATGGTCACTCGTCTCCCCACCTGAGACGTGGCACTTTAGAAGGCAGGAAATACTACAGCTACTTTACTGTTTAGGGTATGCAGATGTGGGCGCGATTGCGAGAAATCCTTCTCTTGGGCATCGAATACATGACATTATCAGTCATGATGTGAGTATTGCATGGAATATGAAGCGGGTATCAACGCAACTTGCAATGAGTGAATCGACCTTAAGAAGAAAACTTATTGCCGAAGAAATTGATATTTTATCTTTGATTCGCCAAACCAAACTAGGGTATGGTTTACATTTGATACAAACAACAATGGAACCAATAGGACTAATTGCAGAGCAATGCGGCTATCATTCACAATCAAAATTTACCAGTAAATTTAAACAGTTATTTGGAATTACACCCACCGAACTTAGAAAAACACGGACACATAAGTAATGAATCATTGTAGTACTTTAAGTTAATGGCGACATAGTGTGCTTGGATTAGATGTTTAAAAGATGATTAATACCGCCACGTGTTTAAATACAATGCATGATCATTTTGTGTCGGGTCAATTTCTAAAATCTGAGCAGAATCTTCTTTCCAGTCACCAAGTACAATTCTTTTTTTACTTTCGACATCATGAATATTGGCACGGTGAGTATGTCCATGGATGAGTAAATCGACATTTTTTAGGGCTGTTTGAACCGCGTCTTGATTCACATCCATCACTTCATAGCTTTTCAACTGCTGTGCTTGATGACTTTTTTTACGGAAGCCGTTGGCTAGTTTTTGTCTAAAGCTGAGAGGTGTATTTTTTAATAATTTCAGCAATAGTGGGTTTCGAATAATCTTCCGGAAACGCTGATAAGATATATCGTCCGTGCAGAGTAGGTCACCATGTTCAATACGAATGATACTCCCTGCAATATGAAGTGTCGTGATCTCAGATAAAAGTTCCCCATTGAATTGATCAAGAAATGTTTGTCCAAGAGCAAAATCACGGTTACCTGTTAAGAAGTAGATATGATTGCCTGCATTTGAAAATTGTTGTAGCGCACTTACGATTTCATCTAGCCAAGGAGCTGTGTAGTCGTCGCCAATCCATGCGTTGAACCAATCACCTAAAATATACAGCTGGGTATTCTTGTTTTTATAAGCATCTAATAAATCTAAAAACCCCCGAATGAGTCGAGGGTGATCTGGTGACAAGTGTAAATCGGCGATAAACAGATAGGTCACGGAAGTTTCCATTTTAATTTAATCTCCCTAAATCCCTCTTTAAAAAGAGGGACTTCCTCCCTTTTTTAAAGGGAGGTTAGGAGGGATTTTTATTCAGAAATAATCTTAGCAGATTCAATTACAACGTTTTCTAGTGGAACGTCAGCATGGTAGCCACGGTTGCCAGTACGAACGCCTTTAATTTCGTTTACTACGTCTAGGCCTTCAGTTACTTTACCGAAAACTGCATAACCCCAACCTTGAGCCGTTTTGCCCGAGTGGTTAAGGAACGAGTTGTTACCCACGTTAATAAAGAACTGAGCAGATGCCGAGTGAGGTGCTTGTGTACGTGCCATTGCAATTGTACCAAGGTCATTGGTTAAGCCGTTATCAGCTTCGTTTTCAATTGCATCACGTGTTGCTTTTTCTTTGAAGTTTTCATCCATACCACCACCTTGGATCATGAAGCCGTCGATCACGCGGTGGAAAATTACGCCGTCATAGAAACCGTCACGTACGTATTCTAAGAAGTTAGCAACAGTAATCGGTGCTTTTTCGTTGTTAAGTTCAAGAATAATACGACCTTTATTGGTGTTTAATTCGACTTGAGGAAAACTCATTGTGTAATCTCCTGATCATGGACATCAAAGCCATGGGTTTTTTGGTTGTGAGAAGCATAAGCAAACTGTAAACTACAAGGCAAGTAAAAACGTTATTTTCTTTGTAAAATAGATCAAATATCGTTTAAGGGGCTGTAAAATATTCATAAATTAGCCGATAGATCGGTTAGAATTATGCTGATGTAGCACAGCCTGTTTTTCCTCAATTTTTTCATCAAAGTGATTTTTAAACTATGAAGCCGAATGATGTTGTTTCAACACTGCCAAATAACCCGACACCAAGTAACAATGCCTCTGTCGCAGCGCAGCAAGAACAACAGCCAGGCTTAGACTTTGTGCGCCAAGTGATTACCGAAGATTTGGCCGAAGGACGTACGCAAAAAGTTGTCACACGTTTTCCACCAGAGCCGAATGGTTATTTACATATTGGCCACGTGAAAGCGATTTGCCTAAACTTTGGTATTGCTAACGAATTTGATGGTTCTTGCAACCTCCGTTTTGATGACACCAACCCTGATGCAGAAGAACAAGAATATGTCGATGGGATCGCCAATGACGTTAAGTGGTTAGGTTTTGAATGGAATGGCGAACCACGCTATGCGTCAAGCTATTTCGATCAACTCCATGCATGGGCGATTCAACTGATTAAACAGGGTGATGCTTACGTTGATTTACAGTCACCTGAAGAAATCCGTTTGAACCGCGGTAACTTTATTGAGCCAGGTAAAAACTCGCCTTATCGCGATACTTCAGTTGAAGAAAACCTTGCGCGTTTTGAAAAAATGAACAATGGTGAGTTTGCAGAAGGTGAAGCTGTTCTGCGTGCCAAGATTGATATGGCATCTCCAAATGTGCATATGCGTGACCCTATTTTGTACCGTGTACTCCATTCAGAGCATCACCAAACAGGTGATAAATGGAAAATGTACCCAATGTACGACTATGCGCATCCATTATCAGATGCAATTGAAGGGATTACTCACTCATTGTGTACCCTAGAGTTCCAAGACCACCGTCCGTTTTATGACTGGGTGGTTGAAAAAGTTCACTCGGAAGCAGTACCACGTCAGTATGAGTCGAGTCGATTAAATGTAGACTACACCATTACCTCTAAGCGTAAATTACGTAAATTGGTTGAAGGTGGTTATGTTAATGGCTGGGATGACCCACGTATGCCAACGGTTGTCGGTATGCGACGTCGTGGTTTTACCCCAGAAGGTCTACGTGACTTCTGTAAGCGTGTAGGTGTATCGAAGTCAGATGGTATTGTTGATGTTGCAATGCTTGAATACTGCATCCGTCAGTCTTTGGAAAATACAGCTGCTCGTGGTATGGCAGTATTGAATCCACTCAAAGTCACACTCACAAATTTGCCTAACGATATAGATTTAACTCATTCACGTCATCCAAATGTAGACATGGGTGAGCGTGTGATCCCATTAACATCTGAAATTTATATCGACCGTAAAGACTTTGAAGAAGAACCACCAAAAGGCTTCAAGCGTTTAATTCCGGGTGGTGAAGTTCGTCTACGTCATGCTTATGTGATTAAGTGTGATGAAGTAATTAAAGATGAAAACGGTGAAGTGGTGGAGTTGAAATGTTCAATTGACCCTGAAACTTTAGGTAAAAATCCTGAAGGTCGTAAAGTTAAAGGTGTGATTCATTGGGTATCTGCGACTAAAGGTATTCCAGCTGAAGTCCGTATTTATGATCGTTTATTTAACGAAGCAGCACCTGATGCGGATGATGATTTCCTTGTACATCTCAACCCTGAGTCATTGAAAACTGTACAAGCAGTGATTGAGCCTGCACTTGCACAAGCACAGCCTGAAGAACGTTTCCAGTTTGAACGTGAAGGTTATTTTGTTGCAGATCAGTACGACCATAGCAGTGATAAACCAGTGTTTAACCGTATTTTGGACTTAAAAGATAGTTTTAAGCCGAAATAAGGCTTTTGCTTAAACACTAAATAAAGCTATGCTTTTATGGATGTGAAAATAGATATAAGGCTCAACTTCGGTTGAGCCTTTTCGTAGCGAAATCAAGAGGAATGAACTGTGATTGTTCGAGATAAAACCAATAGTTTTGCATTACTCTTTGCATGGCGTGGCACCATACTCCCCAAGGTTTTTCCTGCACTAATGGTTGGTGTTCTGATTTCAACGCTATTGGTATATTTATCTACACAGCATTTTGTTTCTGTTCCTGCGGTACCAACTATTGGTTTCACCGTGTTTGGTGTGATTCTTTCTATATTTTTAAGTTTTCGAAATACGGCATGTTATGACCGTTGGTGGGAGGGGCGCAAGCTGTGGGGTGCATTGATTGCCAATTCGAGACATATAATTCGTGATAGTTATGTATTAAATGATACAGCGCGTGAAGTTTTAATGTATCGCGTCATGTTATTTAGTCATTTACTCCGTGACCGTTTACGCAAACAAAGCTATGCATTTGAACATTATCGAGAAAAAACACAATTCAAAGATGAAGAGTGGCAAGTGTTAAAGAATCACTCAAATCAACCTCAATACGTATTAGAGCTTGCACAAAAAGATTTGACCGTCCTTTATAAGGAAGGAGAAATTAGCGACATTATTTACAGTGGTTTACGCCAGCATACAGTTGCAATGGGAGATATTCATGCAGGTTGCGATCGTATTTCATCGACGCCATTACCATTCTCTTATTCTGTTCTATTACATCGCGCCGTGTATTCTTTCTGCGTGATTTTGCCCTTTAGCCTAAGTTCCAGTTTAGGTTTCTGGTCACCTGTGATCGTGGCATTAATTGCTTATCTTGTTTTAGGTTTAGATGCGTTAAGTGCAGAGTTAGAAGAACCTTTTGGGCTTCAGGAAAACGATTTGGCTTTGGATGCAATTGTTCGTGGAATAGAACGTGAAATGCTCAGCTCTCTCAAACATCCTCTACCTCCCGAAATGAGTCCACATAAAGCGAATCTGCGTTAACTAAAACAAATACTCAAGAGAAGATCGGCATCATCTAAGCCATAACAATTCTTCGATATTCTTGGTTCATTAAGATGTGCTATCACTAAGCTTAAAAATGATTAGGATATAAAAATGACTACAGTAATTGAAACCCAAATGTTGATTCGGCGTTCTGTGAATATTGTGTTTAATGCTTTCGTTGACCCACTCATTACCACTAAATTTTGGTTCAGTCAGTCATCGGGTTATATTGAAAAAGGGGCTGTTGTGGATTGGACATGGGATAAATACCAAATTACGCACTCTATTCATGTATTACAAGTCGTTGAGCATGAACTTATTAGTATTGAATGGGGAGCACCTAGAACCAAAGTTGACTTCGTATTTGAGCAAATCGACAGTATGAATACCTATGTCATGATTCGAAACTATGACATTGAGCTTCAGGGCAATGAGTTGATGCATTACGTGATGGATGCTACGGGTGGTTTTACGACCGTGCTTGATGGTGCGAAAGCTTGGTTAGAGTATGATATTCAACTCAATTTGGTTGAAGATAAGTTTCCGCCATTTCAACTTCGTTCGCGTTAGTGATTTTTTTTAGAGCGTTGTTCTTTAAACTCAAGATAGTTACCAATCTGCCGTTTGGCTTTATCACGTAATTTTTTCTTGATATAGAGTACCAAAGCAAAACAGGTCGTGGTGAGCGTTAACATGAGGCTGTTCATAAAGCTCATTACAGAACTGACGTAACCAATAGTCGTCAGTCGGTTCATCATCTTAATGACTTGTGGGCTGCTTTCAACGCCCGTAATGGCCCAGGTACACAAGTGTTCACAGTTGTTAATAATAAGATGATAGTTGTTTTCATGCATACGTGACCGCATTCGTCGCACAACCTTACGGCCCTTATACTTTGGGTTTTGGTATTGATTAACAATAATTTTACGTCCATGACTGAAATTTTCAATCGAGGTCATTTCAATGGGGTGCTTTCTAAAAAGATGAGCAAAACCTGAATAATGAATCACACGCCCACGCCCAGCATAGATGCCGTGATGCGTATAGCCAAAATGCTTGACTATGAGATGAGCTCCCAAAGGATAGTGTGGTTTTTGTTGTTGCATACCTATATGTGCTAATTCATTACAGTTGTCTTTTATCTCTATTTTAAAGCTTCTGCTTAGAATAAGCGACTATTTAGTAGGATTAGCTTTGATCTGAGTTTACGATTCTGTTATTCAATAAAGCGAATTAGCATCAAATTTAAAGTCATGTTTTCATTAGATATGCAGTCTGGAAAGCAAAGCAGAAAGCTTATAATTTAAGATAATTTTTATAAAAAACAAAATCCTGATGTGTATGCTTTGATTTCAACCAAAGCTTAATATGCATATTTCATCGCCTACTTTTACATCTATCTACATTCACAACTACATCATCCATACGGTCTAACCATGAACACTGACATGGTGATTTAGGATACAGATACAATTTTTTGTCACTGCCTCGATAATGAATAAACTAAACCAATGGATGATAGTTTTGTTAATCAAGGTACAAAAAATCTTTCTATTAAGCATCTATATACGGGTTAGGTTGACTCCATAAAATAGCCTAAGCAAAAAAAATATAATAACAAATAGCCTAAGCAAAAATTTTAAAAATTTCAGATTTCAAAAAAAGATGTCTTTTATTCTCAGACAAATTCTTATGCCAATAAATACCAATATTCATTTTCGGCAGTTCAATAGGTACATCATAAATATTGAGAGATGGAGAGATATTGAGATGAGTCAGAATATTTTTAGGAATCGTTAAAATTGCATTGGGGTATTGCTCTAAAATTTGCAATGCAGTGGAATAGTGTTGACAGCGTAAAAAGACTTGCCGAGATAGTTGTTTCCGATTTAAATAAATGTCTTCAACCAAAATGCCAGTGCGCCGCGAAGACACACCAATATGTGGGGCAGCCAAGTAAGTATTCGCATCAATCTGTTTAAGTAGTGTACATGCGACAAATTGGTCCTTAACTAAGCTATTAAATTGAATTCTTTCACCAAAATTTTGCTCTAAGTCAATCACAAAATCAATTTGCTGAGAAACCAAATCAGCATCGACTGTTTTGCGGTCGAGTTTGCTACTTACGAATTGAATACTTAAGCCAAGTTTCTGAAAGTGAGCAACTAACTTTGGGAAAATAATAGGTTCGATTTCATCATGAATGGCAATTTTTAAGCTGTTTACCATGTTTGGATCAAAGCTTTGCTGCTGAATAGAGATACTTTGAATTGCAATTAGAGCACTTTTAATGATGGGATAACTTTGCTCGGCAAAAGGGGTTGGAAGCATTTGGCTGCCCGAACGAACGAACAAATCATCTTTTAAATGCCCCCGTAAGCGTTGCAAGGCATGGCTTGCCGCAGATTGTGTAATCGACAAGATCTGCGCTGCTTTTGAAATACTTTTTTGCTCATAAATGGCAATAAAAAGTGGGTATAAATTAATATCAATACGATGAAAAAGTCCCATGTCGATAGGGGACTTACTATGAATATTAGTCATGTTTGTCTATAAAATAAAATCATTTTGTTCATATTAGTTTTCAGGTTATGTTGATGTAAAGCGAAAATATCAAAATATATCGAAGGAAGTCGTCATGTTTGAACTATCGGCACGTGCTCAAGATTATGTACAACGTACTAAACAATTTATTCAAAATGAAATTGAACCTATTGAAACCGAGTTCTGGCATGAAGTACATGAGCTCAATCAAGGTGGGGACTGGACTAAATGGCAGTGGCCTGTACAACTTGAAGTGCTAAAAGCAAAAGCAAAAGCTGCTGGGTTATGGAATATGTTTTTGCCGTGTCCAGAGTTGGGCCAAGGTCTATCCGTACAAGAGTATGCTCACATTGCAGAACTCACAGGTCGGAGTCTTCTTGCGCCGACCGTATTTAACTGTAATGCACCTGACAGTGGCAATATGGAGGTATTATGGCGTTATGGTTCAGAAGAGCAAAAGCAACAATGGTTGACTCAACTCCTAGATGGAAAAATTCGCTCTGTTTTCTGTATGACAGAACCTGCTGTTGCTTCATCTGATGCGACCAATATGCAAGCAACAGCTGTGATCGAAGGCGATGAAATTGTTTTAAATGGACGTAAATGGTGGTCTTCAGGCTTAGGTGACCCAAATGCCAAAATTATTATTTTTATGGCGCATACACCCGATGAAACCAAAGATCGCCACCATCAACATTCGATGGTTCTAGTGCCTGTTGAAACTGCTGGAGTCAAAATAGAACGGATGTTACCAGTCTTTGGTGACTATGATGCTCCACATGGTCACGGCGAAATTAGCTTTAATAATGTTCGTGTACCTGTTTCTAACTTTATTGGTGGCGCAGGTCAAGGTTTTGAGATTGCGCAAGGTCGTTTAGGGCCTGGACGTATTCATCACTGCATGCGTTGTATTGGGGCTGCGGAAAAATCTTTAGAGTTAATGATTGACCGTGGGATGAGTCGTACTGCATTTGGCAAAGAAATTTTAAAACTAGGTGGGAACCTAGAGCGTGTGGCAGATGCGCGTGTTGCGATTGATCAAGCACGTTTATTAACCTTGTATGCTGCGTATAAAATGGATACTTTAGGGAATATGGCGGCATTAACAGAAATCTCTGCCATCAAAGTGGTTGCACCAAGTGTGCTTGAAAAAGTGGTCGATATGGCCATTCAAATTCACGGCGGTGCAGGAGTATCACGAGATACACCTTTGACTGGCTTCTTTGCTCAAGCTCGTTCACTGCGTTTGGCAGATGGACCAGATGAAGTGCATAAAGGCATGATTGCCAAATTAGAGTTAGCAAAACGTGGACATAGTACACGTCGTAAAAAATAAGAGTGGGATAGATCATCTATTTGGTTCGCAGTTTAAAAAGAATAGATGATCTTCTAAACCGTGAAGAAAAGATTGATAGTTTGGGAAAAAGAAAATGTCAGCGATTGATGTAGGTGGAACAGTTCGAGCAGGTGAAGAACTAGACGCTGTAGCTGTGGAAAATTGGCTTAAAGCACAAGGTGTCGATCTACAAGGGCCGGTCGAGGTGACACAATACTCTGGTGGTGCATCGAACTGGACGTATCGGTTGAAATACGACAATCTTGACCTGATTTTACGTCGCCCGCCTAAAGGGACCAAAGCCAAATCTGCACATGACATGGCACGTGAATATCATGTACAAAAGAACTTAAGTCCTTTTTATCCTGTTTTACCTGAAATGGTCGCTTTATGTCAGGACGAATCTGTTATTGGTTGCGACTTCTATGTAATGAAACGTGTCGAAGGTATTATTCCACGTGCTAATTTACCTAGAGAGTTGAATTTCAGTGAAACCCAAGTTCGTGAGTTATGTGTCAATGTGATTGATAAACTCATCGAGTTGCATCAAGTACCTTATCAAGGCACAGAACTGGAAAACCTAGGCAAGGGTGAGGGTTACTGCCGCCGTCAAGTTGAAGGTTGGGATGCACGCTTTCAGAAAGCCAAAACCATTAATGTGCCTTCATTTAAATATGTGCGGAATTGGCTCAAAGACAACATTCCTGCGGATTCAAAAACCTGTGTGATTCATAATGATTGGCGTTTTGATAATGTCATTTTAGATCCGAATCATCCGACGCAAATTATTGGCGTTTTAGATTGGGAAATGGCAACGCTTGGCGATCCACTCATGGACTTAGGTTCGGCTTTGGCTTATTGGGTTGAAGAATCTGACAATGCTTTGTTTAAAGCGACACGTCGCCAGCCGACTAACTTAAAGGGAATGTTCACACGTAAACAAGTGGTGGATTATTATTTAGAAAAAACAGGCTTAGAAACGGACAATTGGACTTTCTATGAAGTCTTTGGCATTTTCCGTTTAGCTGTAATTGCACAACAGATTTATTATCGTTATCACCATAAACAGACCAATAACCCTGCCTTTAAAGATTTTTGGATAGTCATTCATGCTTTACACATTCGCGCGCTCAAACTGATTGGTTTACAGAAAATTGAGGCCAATGATGTCGCACAAAAATATATTGTCAAAATGAAGGAAATTTTAGGTAAATGACCACTATTTATTTCATTCGCCACGGACAAGCATCTTTTGGTGCTGAAAGTTATGACCAACTTTCACCAAATGGGGAGTTGCAAGCCAAAATTTTGGGTCAATATTTTGATCAAATTTTAAAAGAAGCACCTGTAGCGGTGTCTGGCTCTATGCAACGACATCAGCAAACCGCGTGTATTTCTTTGGCGGAATGTTTTCCTGAAGTGGATGTTTTGACCAATTCTGCATGGAATGAGTTTAATCATCAGCAAGTCTTTGCTCACTATGAACCGCGTTTTAATGAGCCGCACTTACTCAAAGCTGATGTGGCCAAAGAATCCAATCCACGTGCTTATTTGGCCAAGATATTTGAAGGGGCAATTGAACGCTGGACAGGTGGTGACTATCATCATGAATATGATGAATCGTGGCCTGCTTTTAAAAGTCGTATTGAAGGTGCTTTACAAGATTTGTGTGATGAACTTGCAAAAACTAAGCCTCGTTATGCAGTGGTATTTACGTCAGGCGGTGTAATTTCTGTGGTGGCTGGTAAGCTGTTAGGACTGAGTCCAAATAAAACCTTCGCTTTAAATTGGGCCATTGCCAACAGTAGTATGACCACTTTGCGCTTGGTGGGGAATGAACCACAACTGTTAAGCCTCAATGAACATCATTTTATTAAAGCCGAAAACTCAAACTTATTGACATGGATCTAAGGGAAGGATTAAGACATGGCTAAAACAATTTTAATTACAGGGGCAAGTTCTGGTATTGGTGCAGGTATGGCACGCGAATTTGCACAGAAAGGCTACAATTTGGCTATTTGTGCACGGCGCTTGGAACGTCTTGAAAGCTTAAAGCAAGAACTTGAAAGCCAGTACGGGGTAAAAGTCATAACTAAAGTTTTAGATGTGACCAATTATGAACAAGTCTTCGAAGTGTTTCGCGCATTTAAACAAGACTTTGGTCATTTAGATCGAGTCATTGTCAATGCTGGAATTGGTGATGGGCGTCGTATTGGTAAAGGAAGTTTTGCAATTAATAAAGCTACGGTAGAAACCAACTTTATTTCAGCTTTGGCACAGTGTGAAGCTGCGGTTGAAATTTTCCGTGAGCAAAATGCAGGACATTTGGTTGTTATCTCGTCTATGAGTGCAGTCCGTGGTATGCCGAAACATTTGACAGCATACGGTGCAAGTAAAGCAGGTGTTGCACATTTGGCTGAAGGGATCCGTGCAGAACTGCTGAATACCCCAATCAAAGTCACCACGATTTTCCCTGGCTATATTCGTACCGAAATCAACGAGGGTGCTAAACCACTGCCTTTTGAAGTGGATGAAAAAACAGGTTCACGACTCTTGGCAGCAGAAATTGAAAAAGCTCCCGTAAAAGCCTATGTTCCTAAATGGCCTTGGTTACCGCTCGGTTTAGCAATGAAAGTTCTACCACTGAAATTGGTTAATAAACTGGGCTAATCCTTGAGATAAAAAGGCTGTAAATCAGCCTTTTTATCTTGAACAATGTCAGGGTATTTCTAAACAAATACTGTTATGTCAGATGAGCATTTGAATGGATTCATGAGTTAGTCATAAAATCAGTGTAGCATTGAAGAAAAGAGGTGATGAAGATGTCAAATCAGTTCGACTTTGTTTCGGTAAGAAAAAAACCCAATGTTCACTTTGGTGGGCGCTCAATCAGTCATGTCATTCAATGTGAAGATGGTTCACAAAAGACCCTAGGGGTTATTTTGCCTACAGATCAACCTTTAACTTTTGAAACACATGTTGCGGAACATATTGAAATTGTTTCAGGTCAATGCCAAGTCAAAATTGGGTTACAGACTGAGATGATGCTTTATCATGCGGGTGAAAGTTTTGATGTGCCTGCCAATAGTCGCTTTAGTATGATGGCAAGCGAAGTGGTTGATTATATTTGTCATTTAGAAAAATAAAAAATAAGCTGAAAAGAGATGGATTTTTGACTTGATCTACTGAGAGTATAAATCGCTCGACTGGCACGTTTATGGTCGTTCATATATTAAAAATAGTGAATTTGAATGTAGGAAATGCCACATGTTTACTTTGTGTGTTATGGCAGTTTTCTAAATATGTTTTTTAACTTTACAGTTTTTCATTCTTTGCATGGATTCAATTCAACGTATACTGTTTTTATATTTAGGCTACCGAAGATCTAGTTAGCTAACATGCGCTTAAAAATTTATACACTTGTTTTAGTTCCTGTCATTCTTTTACAGGGTTACCAAGTAAAAAAAAATACACCACGACTGCCCGAGCCAATTGGTGAGCGTGTTGGAAAAAAAGGTGTAGGCAAAACACTGTCATTACTCATTTTAGGTGACTCAGCGGCAGCAGGTGTTGGTGTAAATGTGCAGGATGATGCATTATTGGGTTCAATTTTAGCTGAGCTGTCATCTGAATTTAGTATTCAATTTTATTTACATGCAACGACTGGCTTCACCACAGATCAAGTCATTCATGCCATTCAAACACTTGAGACACGGCATTTTGATGTGATTATTACTTCTGTCGGTGTCAATGACATTACAAAATTTACCTCACCACGGGCTTGGATCGTAAAACAGAAACAAATTTATCAAATACTCAAACATAAATTTAGCCCACAACTGACGATTGCATCGGGAGTACCTCCGATGGATCAGTTTCCTGCACTGCCAAACCCACTTGCATGGTTATTTGGTCAATACGCTAAAGCGATGAATTTAAAACTCAGTCAATTTGTTGCGCAAGAACAGCAGATGGATTGGATTGAATACGATTTAGAGAAATTTAAAAATCTGAATTTGGATATGGCAGAGGACGGCTTTCACCCGAGCAAAGAAATTTATCAGCTATGGGGCAAACAAGTAGCTGAAAAAATACGTCAGCATTTTGAACGGGTTTAAAATAATTTATGACGACCTCAGTTGAAATTGAAACACATCCACTCAAACCGTTTTTACCACAGAATGCCAAATTATTAATGCTAGGTAGTTTTCCTCCACCGAAAACACGCTGGAAAATGGATTTTTATTATCCAAATTTTCAAAATGATATGTGGAAAATATTCGGTCTGTGTTTTTTTCAAGATAAAAACTATTTTCTCAATATCGAGCAGAAGACATTTAAAGAACAACAAATCCGTACTTTTTTAAATGAACGAGGTATTGCGATATTTGATACAGCCTATAAAGTGATCCGCCAAAAAGGCAATGCTTCGGATAAGTTTCTACAAATCGTTACCCCGACCAATATACAACATTTACTTAAACAAATGCCCGAGTGTCGTAATGTCATGACCACCGGTGATAAAGCCACTGATACGCTCATGCTGTCTATGCCTAATGGGACCTTAAAACCACAAATTGGAATGAAGTCTGAGACACATTTTGCAGGACGAGACTTGAGTCTGTATCGCATGCCATCCTCTTCGCGCGCTTATCCTTTGGCTTTAGAGAAAAAAGCTGATGCTTATCAATGCTTATTTAAAGAAATAGGCTTACTTTAAGTCATTTTAGTTGATCTGATGGATAAATGATTTGTATTAATCATCATATTCAACATAGTCCCATAGATTCAATCGTGCTTTAATTTGCTGGCGTAGTTGTGGTAGTAAGGGAAATAAAGTTCCATCTAGCCAGAGACTGAGTGCACTTGAGGAAAGAGGACTCCGACTTTCATCTATTAACTGGGCACCTTTGATGAGGACAAAGGTTTCTTCGGTTACTGGCGTTTCTATTCCTTTAAACTGGATCAATAGTTCATGTCCAGTATCTTGGATGAGCCATTCGAGTTCGATTTGAATATTTTCGTTGGACTTTAAAACCACTTGTCCTTCTATATTGTCTTGATCACTTAAACAATCATGCTCTACACGAACTTTACTTAGAACCCACTCTTGCTTAGCCAAATCATCAAGTGTTTTATATGGGGTTAAAATATTGCTTAAATTAAACTGTTGGCTTAAATCAAAAAATTGCATTACTGAGCTTTAAAAGGAGGGATATAACGAAAGTTGGATATGTTAAATCAAAGTCTGGAGTGAGTAAAATCTTTCAAAGCTATGAGCGAATTTAAGTATTAAATAAGATGAGTTTGGGCTTATTTTTTCATAACGTTCACTACATTTGGCTTTTAGCTCAACTTATTTTTTAAACCAAATGATCAATATGAAGACTTTGTGCAGTGTATAGTGAGTCAGAGTAAGTGAGTTAAAATGTTTAATCATCATCTCTTTGTCATTACATCATCCATTCAATAGGTAAATATGAGACAGTTTTCATCATAAATCTTTGGAATTTGGTTGTTTCGGGTTCTTTGTGGTGTTCAATAATAGTGCCATCTCTTTGACGGTCGAGCCAAATGAGTTGCCCTTGTTTATCGAGTTTTAATTCATAGGCAATATGAGGCAAATACTGATCTAACTTTTCAGAAATTGCATTTTGTAATTGATCCGACTCCACGACTAAGCCCACTTCTGTATTTAAATGAGCTGAACGCGGGTCGAAGTTAAATGAACCAATGAATACTTTTCCATCAATGTCAAAAAATTTGGCATGTAATCGAGATGAGCTTCTGCCTTTTGCTGGAATCACATTACCTGTAGCAACTTCATACCATGTTCGATTTTCTCTTTCAATATAAGGTTTAAACTCATACAGCTTTACGCCATTTTTAAGTAAATCGTGGCGATATTTTTTATAAAATGCATGAACGATTGCCACATCATTGGCAAATAAAGAGTTGGTCAGAACGCGAACGCGAGTACCATTTTTCGCAAGGCTTGAAAGATACTCCGTACCAGCCGTTGTTGGAACAAAATAAGCTGAAACTAACTCCATATGCTGTTCGGGCTTGCCCATCAAATTAAACATTTGATTGACAATCATTTCATGAGGCTTTGCATTCGCACGAATTTTATTGGGAGAGTCTGCAATAAAATGTGCTTTAGCCCAATTTACAGGGTGTTGATTCAGCTCTGTATTGACTTCTGATCGTGCCCGATCAATTTTTCGCTCAATGACGTTTTTATCTAAAGCATCAGCTTCGTAATGTTGTCTTAAATCAGTCAGCGCTTGTTGAGTTCCTTGACCGATTAATTGTGGTACAGCGTAGCTTAAGTCATCATTCCAAAAGTCTAGAAATACACGATTGGCTTGCTCTACAGCTTGCCCATAAAACAAAATGTCTAAATCGGTAAATTGGAAGTTTTCACTGGCGTCAAAGTATTCACTACTGATGTTACGACCACCAGTTACGGCAATGGCGCCATCGGCAATGATAAGTTTATTATGCATACGATGGTTGATGTGCTTGAAGCGGAAAGCATAATCAATCACACGTAAATGTCTGTATTTGTAAGGATTGAACAATTTAATTTCAAAATTGGGATGAGCGACTAATGTTTTGAACGTTTCATCTAATGCAGTGCCGTTTTGGTCATCAATTAATAAACGTACTTTTACACCACGATCCGCAGCATTTAGCAGTTCATGTAACATCATATGACCAATAAAGTCATCCCCCCAAATATAGTATTGAACATCCAGACTGTGTTTAGCTTCGCGAATCAAATGTAGACGTGAAGCAATACTCATGAAAGCCTCATCAAGCGCCAAATAGGCTGTAAGCCCTTGCTTTTGCTGTGTAGATACGTCTTGCTCATTGAGCCAATGCTGTGCAAAAACTTCGACTGGGGCTGAGGGCTTAGCCTGATTGGGGGCGAGTTGGCATCCCGCGAGTGTAAAAGCTGTACTCAGTACAATTAGTGGTCTACAAAAAGTTGATATCTGCATATTGGTTTTAAAGACCTAATTTTTATAAGTTATATATTTCACATGTTATAGGTTGAAACCGTGAATAAAAAGCGGTTACTGTAGCTCATCTGTTAAATAGCTGTTAAGGATAGCGAAAATGAAATCACGTGCGGCCGTTGCCTTTGGACCAGGACAAGCTCTGGAAATTGTAGAAATTGATGTTGCTCCACCGCAAAAAGGTGAAGTTTTAGTCAAGATTACGCATACAGGTGTTTGCCATACCGATGCATTTACTTTATCTGGTGATGATCCTGAAGGTGTTTTTCCTGCGGTTTTAGGCCATGAAGGTGCGGGTATCGTGGTTCAGGTGGGTGAAGGTGTCACTAGCGTTCAGCCGGGCGATCATGTTATTCCACTATATACAGCTGAGTGTGGCGAGTGTTTATTCTGCCAGTCAGGTAAAACCAATTTATGTGTAGCTGTTCGTGCAACTCAAGGTAAAGGTTTGATGCCAGATGGTACCACTCGGTTCTCATACAATGGTCAACCGATTTACCACTATATGGGCTGTTCAACTTTTTCTGAATATACTGTAGTGGCTGAAGTATCTTTGGCGAAGATTAACCCAGATGCGAACCCAGAGCACGTGTGTCTATTGGGCTGCGGCGTAACCACTGGTTTAGGTGCAGTTAAAAATACAGCCAAAGTACAAGAGGGCGATACCGTTGCTGTCTTTGGTTTAGGTGGTATTGGTCTAGCAGTTGTACAAGGTGCAAAAAAGGCTAAAGCCAGTCGTATTATTGCGGTTGATACGAACCCTGACAAATATAAATTAGCAGCAGAATTTGGAGCAACGGATTTTGTAAACCCGAAAGAGCACGACCGTCCTGTGCAGGAAGTCATTGTTGAAATGACGGGTTGGGGAGTTGATCACTCTTTTGAATGTATTGGTAACACCAATGTCATGCGCTCAGCATTGGAATGTGCTCACCGTGGTTGGGGACAGTCGGTGATTATTGGTGTAGCAGGTGCAGGCCAAGAGATTTCAACACGTCCGTTCCAACTGGTTACTGGTCGTACTTGGAAAGGGACTGCTTTTGGCGGTGTAAAAGGTCGTTCACAACTGCCGGGTATGGTTGAAGAAGCAATGAGTGGAGACATTCGTTTAGCTCCATTTGTCACTCATACTATGGGGCTCGACAAAATCAATGAAGCGTTTGATTTGATGCATGATGGCAAATCTATCCGTACAGTGATTCATTTTGAAGACTAATTCAGTGTAATACATTTAGAAAACCAAGCTTAGGCTTGGTTTTTTTGTTTTTAATGAAACGAAAAGTGGGGTGGCAAAACTGTTCATATTGTTAGACAAAAATGATAGAAAATGTCAATTTGTTAGATTTTGTCCTTTTATGACATAGCTGAAAACAACTTCTAACCGTATCTTGATGATTCAATAATGCACACTTGTATAAAAATAAATTTAGATCAGAGGGTGACTATGGGAAAGCATATTGAGTACCACCCAGAATGGGTTCGAGAAGATTTTGTGGATTTTCTAGCTGAAAAAGTAAATCCGCTGTGGGCTTGGAAAAAGGCCAAAGCACAGATTGTTGCAAAGCATCATTTGTCAGATGACTTCGTGTGCATGCAGTTACAGCCAAATCGTCATTTTAAAGTCGCTGGTTATCAAGCTGGGCAAAGCATCTTAGTGACGGTGCTTATAGGTGGTGTACGTTGGCAACGTAGCTATTCGATTGTCGAGATTTTAGACAATGGTAATCTTGTGATTGCTGTAAGAAAACAGGGAAAAGTCTCAAATACGCTTACTCAGCAGTTCGAAAAAAGTGTAGTTGAAATTTCCCAATCGCAGGGTGAATTTGTTTTAAAAACGCAGCCTCATTCTGCACTAATGATTGCCTCTGGAAGTGGCATTACTGCAATTTACGCATTGATTAATGCTGCATTAAAACAAACACAAATAGTTTCCCATATTGATCTAATTTACTTTACGCGGGATGATGCCTTTCACGTAGAACTGCAACGTTTAGCGGAACATTATCCGCAGTTTAAATATCATCATATAAATACCTTGCTGGATAAACAACATCTGAGTCAAGACTTGCTTAGCCAAAAGGTTGAAGGTTTTGAACAACGCGAATGTTATGCCTGCGGTGCTGCCAATATGATGCAAAGTCTGACACAAATCTATCAGGGTTTAGACTTAATTGACCATCTGCATACCGAATACTTTCAAATTACTGTCGATCACACTCAGAACGCTCAAATGGTCACATTTCAACGTTCGCAGCAACAGTTTCAAGCTCAAAGCAATTTATTAGAAAGTGCCGAACAGGCGGGTTTACGTCCCGCACATGGCTGTCGTATGGGGATTTGTAATACTTGTTCATGTACCAAAGTTCAGGGTGTGGTGCGTAATCTACTCACAGGTGAACTGGATCAAAACAATAACACTCAAATTAAGTTATGCATTTCACAGGCGGTTAGTCCTGTTGTAATTAACCTTTAAGAAGGTATAGATATGAATCTTCCCGTATATTTTAGTGAAAGCAGTAAATCCAAATATTTAAGTCCTGCACAAATCGAAGAGTTTGGCTTAAAGGTTGAAGCGATCCGCCGTGAAGTGATGGAAAGCCTCAATGAAAAAGATGCCGAATATATTTACACAATCCGAAATTTTGTCCGTTATAGCGAAATAAGCGCACGTACAATGCTCATGTTTGCAGGGTGGTTACCTCCAGTATGGCTTTTGGGCACAGGTTTATTGGGGGTATCTAAGATCGTAGAAAATATGGAACTTGGGCATAATGTCATGCATGGTCAGTTTGACTGGCTAAATGATCCGAGTCTCAATGGTAGCAATTATGATTGGGATACTATGGCCACAGGCCCCGACTGGAAGCATACACATAATTACATCCATCATACCTATACCAACATTGTCGGGATGGATCATGATGTCGGTTATGGCTTAGTCCGTGTGAGTGATGCACAGAAATGGGAACCTCGCTTTTTGCTGAATTTGCCTTTAGCTGCTCAGTTGATGGTATTTTTTGAGTGGTACGTTGGCATACAAAATCTGCATATCGAAGATGTGGTCGCTTATAAAACCAAAACATGGCGTGAAGTTTGGGTAGAGTCATATAATTTTAGACAGAAGATGAAACGCCAAGTGATTAAAGACTATGTCTTTTTCCCCATCATCGCTGGGCCAAATGCATTGCCAGTCTTTGCAGGAAATGCTGTAGCAAATGTTATTCGTAGCTTATGGGCATCCGCGGTGATTTTTAATGGTCACTTTACCGAAGACGCTGAAAATTTTGAAATGGACAATATCGACCATGAAACACGGGCCGAGTGGTATCTGCGTCAAATTCGAGGTTCGAGTAACTTTACTGGAACACAGTGGTTCCATATCTTAAGTGGCAACTTAAGCCATCAAATTGAACATCATCTTTTTCCAGATATGCCTGCAAATCGCTACGCCCAAGTAGCCCCAAAAGTTAAAGAATTATGTGCGGATTATGGGATTCATTACAATGAAGCCAGTTTTATCAAACAGTTTTCATCTGTTTGGGCAAAATTGGCGAAATATTCATTACCAAACCAGTGCTATGCGAAGAATGAAAATTCATTTTCATTTATTAAACACAATCTAAATTTATTGAAGAAAGCGCTACTGAATTAATGTATTTAAAATGCATTAATTCAGTAAAAGTCTAATTGGAATGGATCTACCAATTAGGCTTCTTTTTTTGCTCAAAATTAGCGCATAAAATACTGATAAATAATGTTTCATTCTAACTAAAAATAATCAGTGATCTGTCTGCATGTTTGAACTTTTATTTTATCTAGTTGTTATTATTTAAATTTTATTACTTTTTTTATATGCTCTTTTCCCCAGCAAGGATAGGCTGAGTTTAATTTCAAATAACGCTTCTGTTTATTTGTCGGATTTGTGTAAATGTTGCAATTTTTCATTGGTATAGGCTCATATAAGTTGTATATGATGCATGGTGTGATGGCAATCACGCAACGTCACTTCACATTTGTTTTTCTTTGTTTTTTTAATTTATATTTATGACTTTGCTTGATTTCTTTTTTAAACAATATGTCTGATTACGGATTAAATCAGCTAGTTTAAGTTGCAGATAATTATTATGTCGCGAATCCAATCACAGCCGAAAATTAAATCTAAAAATTTTGCTTATGAACATGAGGCAGGGAAAACTGCCATTTCTAAAAATGACAGTTTATTGATTGATTCTATTCCTCAGCTTTTTTGGATGCATAGTCATGTATGTAAGTACCTAAACTTACCGCTACGCCAATACTTGGGTGTGATGAATATATCAGAACAAGAATTTAATTTACTTCATTATATTCATCCTGAAGATGTTCAAGTACTCGATGACTTTTTGCATCAAGCAATTGTAGTCGAGCATAAATTTGAAAAATCCTGCCGAATTCGCAACCAACAAGGCGAGTATCACTGGTTTTTAATTCAAGCTGAGTTGGAAAATAGTCCAATCGGTGGTTTTAAAATCAGTTGTACCAATATTCATCAGGGCATGAAAATCCATATTGAATCATTGGCTCTTTTAAGAGCTCATGCCGATATGTTGGATGCCAGTGTGGATTGTATTATTGTGGTTGACCCTGATGGCACAATCACACACATGAATAAGTCAGCATGTGAAAATTTTTTTGGGCGTGCAGATTTAAAAGAGTTTGGCATGTCTTGGATCGAAATTTTGCCACAAGCGATTCGTAAAAAAGCTAAAAAGGCGATGCTCGATGCTAACAATGGAAAAAACTCACGTTTTAATGGCATGAGCTTTTCTAAAGACAGTGTCTATTACTGGGATAATGTGCTTACACCTGTACTAGATGTCAATGGTAAAACCCAAAGTATTTTATGTGTTTCACGTGATGTAACTTTACAATACTTGGCAGAACAAAAGCTTAAACAAGGAAATGAACGGGATGAACTTACAGGCTTAAATAACCGTAGAGCGTTTAAAGAAAAAATAAGAAAACTATATACAAATGCACGGGATAAAAAGCAAAAGCTTGCTGTGATGTTGTTGGATTTAGATCACTTTAAAACAATTAATGATACGCTGGGTTATGCTGCAGGCGATCATCTTTTGCGCATATTATCTAAACGCTTAAAACAGACTCTTGAAGGACGAGCATTCTTGGCGCGTCTTGGCGGTGATGAGTTTGGAGTCATTATTCCACATGTACGAGATATTGGTGAACTCAATGAAATTGCTCAACTGATTTTAAAGCAATTAGAGATCCCGATTACATTCGCAGGTAATTATATTAATGGAGGCATGAGTATCGGCTGTGGCTTATATCCAGATGATGCTAGTGATATTGTCGAGTTAATGAAGTGTGCAGATACCGCACTTACCGATGTTAAAGCCCAAGGGCGTGGCGGTATGCGAATGTTTGATCAAGACATGTTTAATGCTGTTCGAGAGCATTCAGCACAACTGAATTGCGCACATCAAATTATTCGTAACTTGACTATTGAGGCTTATTTTCAGCCTAAAGTCTGTTTAAAGTCTGAAAAAATTATTGGTTATGAAGCGCTATTACGTTGGCGAGATGAACATAATAATATTCAAAGCCCTGCAAGAATTGCTGCTGCGTTTAATGATTATGAGCTATCTAGTCGTATAAGTGAAATTATGCAGAATCAGGTTTTTAAACAGATTACTGAATGGCTAGCAAAAGGGTTAAAGGTTGTTCCTATTTCAATCAACGCTGCACCTGTTGAATTTATGCGAGATAACTTCGCAGAAATATTTTTAAAACGGCTTAAAACACATGCTATTCCAGCAAAATTTGTTGAAATAGAAGTCACAGAGTACCATTTAGCAGAACGGGGTTATGAGTACGTTATTCGAGCTTTAAAAAAACTTAAAGCCAATGGTGTGAGAATTGCATTAGATGATTTTGGCACGGGGCATTCTTCACTAACTCATTTACGAGACTATCCTGTTGATATCATTAAAGTTGATTGCTCATTTGTACAGCGATTAAGTGAAGATAAATCAATTTATGCGATTGTTGAGGGATTAGCTAAACTGGGCCCCTTATTATCTATGGATATTATTGCTGAAGGTATTGAAACAGCTACTCAATTACAACTTTTAAGGGAAATGGGTTGTCATATTGGGCAGGGCTATTTGTTTAGCCCTCCAGTTTCGGCTCAACAGGCTGAAATTCAATTATTAAAACGACACTAAACATTGATCTTTAGACAAAGACAGCTTGCATGATTTCCGATTTTCCTGGAGGGTTGTGTTTATGGAGATAGAACAACACTTTTCTATAAAAAAGTGTTGTAAAAGCAAAAAAATCAGCGTATTTTAAATTTCAGATAACATATTTTTGAAGATATAAAAATGTTAAAGCAACCTGTAGTTTCTAACGCGACATATTATTTTTGGCAATTTAGATAGTTGCCTGAACGCGTTCGGGCATCAAAAGGTTGCCCACCCAGTTAATACCTGATCGGCAACCCTGATCAGGTTTTTTTATATCTGCTGTTTTAATAAATTTTGGAGAACTTCATGAAAACGATTAACTATTCATACTTTAGCAACTTTTATTGGTTTTACTTTAGTCAATTTATGACTTCAGCCGAACAATCCATTAGACCCATAACGCTCAAATAAAAGCTCGGACTGAGACCACAGTCCAAAGGATACAAACCAATGAATGCTCTAAATACTGCACTACAACAAGCTCAACAAACAGCTCAAGAAACGTCTTTAAGTTCACCACAGCAACTCAAAACACAGCTACCACTTTCAGCAGCATTAAACTTACAAATTGCTGAACAGCGTCAAACGATTCAAAAGATTTTGAGTGGGCAGGATCATCGTCTTATGGTGATTACAGGACCATGTTCTATTCACGACCCGATTGCAGTATTAGAATATGCTGAAAAATTAAAACAATTACAGAGCAAAGTTGCAGACCAAATTTTCTTCGTTATGCGTGCTTATATTGAGAAACCACGGACAACCGTTGGCTGGAAAGGCTTTTTATACGACCCAATGTTAGATGGTTCCTCAAATATGCAGTTAGGCCTAGAGCAGTCTCGTGCATTGTATTTAAGCATTATTGAAAAAGGACTGCCTATTGCCTCAGAAATTTTAAGTCCAATGGCAACTGCATATTTTGATGATCTGTTGGCATGGGGGGCGATTGGTGCACGTACGAGTGAGTCGCAAATTCACCGTGAAATCTCAAGTCACATGCCATTCAGCATAGGCTTCAAAAACGGGACAGATGGTTCTATTCAAATTGCATTGGACGCGATTCAGTCAGCGACAAATCCGCATCAGTTCATGGGGGTGGGTCAGCAAGGCATGGCATGTATGTTGCACTCTACTGGAAATCCGAAGCCTCATTTAATTTTACGCGGTGCAAATTCTGGACCTAATTATGACTTAACACATATTCGCCAAATGCAGGATAAAGTGAAAGGCGAATTACCGGCTCTAGTGATTGACTGTAGTCATGGTAATAGTGCCAAAAATCCGCTCAATCAACCTGAGGTATTGCGTAGTATTGTTGAAGAGCGTGCTCAAAGTAATGTATGTGGTTTCATGCTTGAAAGTTACTTGGTAGATGGTCATCAAAAGATCTCATCAGATATGGTCTATGGCCAATCGGTAACGGATGGATGTTTAGGATGGGAAAAAACACAACAGGTACTATTAGATATTGCTGATACTTTAAGAATGCATGCTATACAGCGCAGCGCATGATTGAAGTACCTATAAAAAGACCTTCAGATTTGAAGGTCTTTTTTTGTGATGTAGTTCAGAAAATACTGATAATAATTTGAAAAATAAGTTAAAAATTATTTATGAAAGAATAAATGAGGTTGAGCTAGCGGTTAAAGTTATGCACAATCAGTAACCTTAGAAACATGATAACAAATTGTATTTTTAACAAAAATGCTTTTTAGGGTCAGCTATTTGCACTAATTTTTAGAGAATACTATGTATACTGCAGAACTCTTAGAAGAAGCTCGTCGAATGATGTTCCACATGCTCACCAAGGTGGTTGAGTATGGCGGTTCAGATTTATTTATATCTGCGGACTTTCCTCCGAGTATCAAGCATCAAGGCTTGATGAAGCCTTTAGGGCAACAGAACTTAGCAGCAGATCAAACTAAGCTGTTTGCCTATAGTTTAATGAACGAAAAGCAACGTCAAGAATTTGAAACTGAGCTTGAGTGTAATTTTGCAATTAGTGTTCCCAATGTTTCTCGTTTTCGTGTCAATGTCTTCCAGCAACAACTACAAGTAGGGATGGTTATTCGTACGATTGCTGCGGAAATACCGAATTTTACCAAGTTGCAGCTTCCAGAGTCCTTAAAAGATGTGATTATGGAAAAGCGCGGTCTGGTATTGGTTGTTGGTGGTACAGGATCTGGTAAATCAACCTCTTTAGCAGCCATGATTGACCATCGAAATGAAAACTCAGCAGGGCATATTATTACCGTTGAGGATCCTGTCGAGTATGTACATAAGCACAAAAAATCAATGATTACTCACCGAGAAGTAGGTGTGGACAGCCATTCTTGGCACAATGCCTTAAAAAATACACTTCGCCAAGCACCTGATGTTATTTTAATTGGTGAGATTCGAGATACTGAAACGATGGAGCATGCAATTGCCTTTGCAGAAACAGGACATTTGTGTCTTGGAACTTTGCATGCCAATAATGCCAATCAAACCCTAGACCGTATTATTAACTTCTTTCCAGAAGAACGAAGAAATCAGCTTTTGATGGACTTATCTTCAAATATGAAGGCGATTATTTCGCAGCGTTTAGTTCGTACTGAAGATGGTCGTGGTCGCCGGGCAGCAGTGGAAATCATGCTCAATACGCCTTTGATGTCAGACTTGATATTAAAGGGGAATTTTCATGAGCTTAAGGAAGTGATGGCAAAGTCAAGAGAGCTTGGAATGCAAACATTCGATCAGGCTTTATTTGATTTGTATAATCAAGGTGCAATTGCCTATGAAGAAGCATTACGCAATGCAGACTCGGTAAATGAATTGCGCTTACAAATTAAACTCAAAAGCAGTAGAGCAAATCCACATTTGAATACAAGTAGTGTTTTATCTTTTGATCAAACAACTCCTGAGAAGTCAAAAGACTTAGAAGAAACACAAGCTGAAAGCTAAGCTTTGAGTCCGTATGTTTAATGATCAGAACCTGCGGACACTTCTATTTAGATATATTTTTACGATTTACGACATAAGTATAGAAGAATAAACTTAATGCTGTCGTTGTTGCACACAGTAAATAGGTGAAACTATAGCCCTGTTTTGAAATCAGTAGTCCCAGCAAAATTGAACCTAAAGCAATACCTAAGTCATACATGGTAAAAAATGTGGAAGTTGCATGTCCAATCCGATGCTTTTCAGCACGTTGAATGGCTAGGGTTTGTAGGCAGGGTTGAGCTGAACCAAAGCCCATACCTACACATACCGCTGCAATGAGCAAGCCCGCTAATGATTGAATTTGACTTAGGATTACAAGACCTAAACTAAACAAGAGAATAGCAGGATAAATTACATAATTTGCACCATGTTGATCATAAATCTTGCCTGTAATAGGGCGTAGGCTCATCATAGCAATAGCAAAGACAATAAAAAACAAGCTTGCATAATTAAGAAGATGCTTAGACTCTGCATAGGTAGAGATAAACGACATGATGCTGGCATAGGAAAAAGAGATAATCATGGCCATAATCGAAATGTTTAAGGCTTTTATTTCTATAAAATCATCTCTAGAGAGCTTATGTTTTTTACTAGATTTAGAATGTTTGGGCTTCGAAGGAATTGGGATAAAAAAGCAAAAGAGAAAACCAAGCCAGACACTAAATGCCAAAAATCCTGCAACCATTTGATAAGACATAGACTGAATGAGCGTCAAAGCGATGAATGGTCCTAGAACAATACCTAGGTTAATTGACATGACAAAATAGCCCATACCTTCGCCCTTACGTTTCTCTGGGATAAACTCATTCACAATAGGAACAGCCACAGTTGTAACAATGCTGAACCAGATGCCGTGCAGAAAACGAATTAATAAAAGCACCTGTAAGTTATCAGCTAAGAGATAAGCTAAGGAAAATAGGCAAAATAAGGCCTCAGAAATGAAAAGTGTTTTCTTTTGACCAAATTTTTCAATAATCAGTCCACTAAAAGGTCGAATAGCAATGGATGAAACCATAAACAAGGTCATGGCTAAACCTGCTTGCGTAAGATTTCCGCCCAAATCTTTTAAAATATAAATTGGTAGAATGGTGGTTTGTGCAAAATAAAAAATGAATAAGAACAAATTATTGAATAAGCAAAGAATAAAAGACTTATTCCATAGCGTTGGGGTATTGGACGTGGGCATGCTGAACCTTTGGTTTGAGGCTGAGTCACAAGGCGCTTTTATATTTTTTATGCAGGGATCTTGAGACGCTATCGTACAGTTTAGAATTGTTTAATTATAGTACAAAAAACGTGAAAAGTGTAGTTATTGTGATAAATGGAAATAAATAGACGGTCACTGTGCTATAGAAAATGATTTATTTCTCAAAATAGGAGGATAATAAAAAATCAGTCCGAAGACTGACTTTGCTTATTTCAAACGCTTCAGTTTTATTTATAGTCCAGCTTCATAGGCTGTATTTGATAGAAGCTGTTCAACATCGGCCATATTGTCAGGCTTAATTTTATAAATCCAACCTTTACCATAGGGGTCATCATTGACAAAGTCTGGGTCATCTTCCAAATTTGCATTGATTTCAACAACGGTGCCTGATACGGGTGCATGAATGTCAGAAGCTGTTTTGACTGATTCAACGACGCCTGCTTGTTGACCAGCTGTGATCTGTTGACCAACTTCTGGGGTTTCAACATAGACTAAATCGCCTAAAGCATCCTGTGCGTGGTCTGAAATACCAGTTACAACCAGATCACCTTCAATACGCACCCATTCATGTGTACTTGCATACTTCAATTCTGAAGGATGATTCATGAATAACTCCTTAAAATACAAAAAACATTTTTGCATGATTTATACATGCTTTTTTATAAAAACAAAAGGCTTATAAATAGGGATCTTTACGCCAATTACTTGGGCTGCGACCACTCCAGCGTTTGAATGCACGGCTAAAATTGGCTACATCGCTGTATCCTAGTTCATCTGCAATTTGTTCCAGACTATAGTCAGTACGAGAAAGTAGTGAGGTGGCATGGCGGTATCGAACTTCGTCAACAATGGTGGAAAATGAAGTACCTTCAGCAGCCAATTGGCGTTTCAGTGTTCGATCAGACATGTGTAATAGGTCAGCCACGTGCTCGATGCTTAAGTAGTGTTGTTCCGATCGGGTTAGAATGTCACGAACTCGCATAGATAATCTTCGGCGTTCACCCATAGCGGAGAGTTCGGCTTCACACTGATTAATCGCAATTTGGCTTGCAAGTGGGTCGGCATTGACCATTTTAAAGCTTAAGTAATGTTTATCAAAGCTTAAAAGTAGATGAGGTTGATCAAAACGAACACTATGGTTAGGCAACTTTGTGCGGTAGCGGTCAAAGCCTTCTGGCTCTGGAAAATCGAAATCAATTTCACCAGCCAGAGCCTCAATACCAGTGAGTGCCTTACTCATTGACACAATCCCAAAAATAATACTGATCGCAATATCCGTACGCAAAGGTTCAATATCAACATCGCAACGTAATTGTAAAGTTGCTTTTTCGCCAAAGGTAGAAAAGAAAAGCTGCAAAAAAGGCATACGTAGTTGAATAAAACGATTTGCCAGAACCAAAGCTTCACCAATATCATGTGTGGTCATGATGGCATAGCCAATGAAACCATGAATTGAAATACGCATCTGCGTACCAAGATGGTAGCCTAGAGTGGGCTCACCAGTCAGACGACTGGCTAATTTAACCAATTCATTCGCAGTATGCACTGGGATACGAAAATCAGGCTCAGCAAGTTGTTCGCTGGTGAGTTGAAAAGGGGAAAAGAGTGCCTCTGCGTTATAGCCCCAGCGAGACACAACATCTAATAACAATAAGCCATAAACACCAGGAATTCCTTGATCTTGGCGAAGTGAAACTGTTTTCATGCGCGATCCATTGCATTTTTCTTTCTTTTCGGTCTGAAGTTATATTGGCATGAATAATGAAAATCCATGAAGTATATTGTTTGACAATATACTTTGAGCAAATATAGGTTCAGTTTATCGGGGTTTGAATTCCTTTTAAGTAAATAATAAATAGCATAATTTTTCGTTGCACACATAAGTATTTTACTGTGCTTATAACGATTGTTATAAATAGGCTAATCGTGACTATAGATAAATTAAAAAGCCTAAATCACCTCTAAGGAGATCTAGGCTTAAACGATCATTCAGTCAATAATATTGTTTAGTATATTAAGCTTCCTTTTGCGCTTTGATCGGATGTTGTTCTGTTAAAAAACCACCTGTCTGACGCTGCCATAAATGTGCATAAATGCCATTTTTTTCAATCAGTTCCTCATGCGTCCCTTGCTCAGCAATATGACCTTCATCGAGCACAATTAAACGATCCATTTGTGCAATGGTTGAGAGTCGGTGTGCAATTGCAATTACCGTTTTACCTTCCATGAGGTCATCTAAACTAGATTGAATCGCAGCTTCAACCTCAGAATCCAAGGCACTGGTGGCTTCATCTAAAATCAGAATAGGCGCATCTTTTAAGAATACTCGAGCAATTGCGATACGCTGACGTTGTCCACCTGAAAGTTTTACCCCACGCTCACCGACATAGGCTTCATAACCCGATTTGCCACGTAAGTCTGTTAGTTGTGGGATAAACTCTTCAGCTTTGGCTTTGCGTACGGCAGCAAACATTTCCTCATCTGTTGCATTTGGACGACCATATTTAATGTTTTCAGCGACACTACGATGAAGTAAGGAGGTATCTTGAGTGACTAAAGCAATATTGCGACGTAAGCTATCTTGAGTAATGTCTTCAATATTTTGTCCATCAATTAAAATTTCACCTTGTTTTAACTGATAAAAATGTAATAAAAGTTGAATGAGGGTGGATTTACCTGCACCAGAGCGACCCACAATCCCAATTTTTTCACCTGCACGAATATGTAAGTTTAAATTGTCGATGACATTTTTACTGTTATACGCAAAAGTTACGTCATTAAACTCAATCACACCTTGTTTAACTTCAAGGTCTTTAGCATTAGGCTTATCTTGGATATTAATCGGGCGACCAAGCGTTTTCATCCCATCTTGAATGGTACCGACATTCTCAAATAAGGCTGAGGTTTGCCACATGATAAACTCAGCAATACTACTCAGCTTTAAAATCATGGCTGTTGCTGCTGCAATGACACCAAGTTCAGCCTGTCCATTCATCCATAACCAGACAGCTGTGCCGAGGACACCAACGTAGAGCACGACATTTAAAAATAGGATGCTAATTTCATACTTTGCGCCCAACCGCATTTGCTTATATACCGTAACCATAAACTCTTGCATCGAGGCTTTGGCATATTGGCTTTCACGCCCAGCATGGGCAAAGAGTTTAACGGTTTGAATATTGGTATAAGCATCGGTTACACGGCCTGTCATCACCGCACGAGCATCAGCTTGTTCGTTAGAGACTTTGCTTAAACGTGGAATAAAGTAATACGCAGCACAAATAAATAAAGCCAACCAAACCAGCAAAGGCACAATTAACAAGGGTGAAATAGCACCAAGGACTAGATTGACAGTGATAAAGTAAATCAATACATAGGCCAACATGTCGCCTAAAATGACCCAGAACTCGCGTACGGCGAGAGCTGTTTGCATGACCTTGGCAGACAATCGTCCTGCAAAATCATTATGAAAAAAGTCGAGACTTTGTTTCAGCAAAAGATTGTGAAAGCGCCAACGCAAACGCATTGGGAAAGAACTAAACAAAATTTGGTGCTTAATAATGGACTGGAGGCTGGCAAAGAAAATGTTGGCTAACAAAATACAAAACAGCAGACTAAGGTTTGAACTGTGTTCTGCTAAAAAGGTTTCAGGCTGACTTTTGCTGAGCCAATTTACCAGTTCACCAATTTTTGCATAAAGGAGTGCTTCAAAACTGGCCGCACCAGCAGTGAATAAAACTAAAATCACTAAATATTGACGGACACCTTTAGCTGCCTGCCAAACAAATGGAAAGAAAGTGGTTGGTAAAGGCTGGTTTAGTCCTTCTTCTGGATAGGGATCAACACGCTTTTCAAACCATTTGAACATAAATAAAACCTTGTAAAAATAAGCTGTTTAGGGAATAACAGTCTGTTTTATAGATAATCAGAGTTCGAGAATTTTAGCATGAAAAGGTCGTTCAGTTGTTTGTAAATTACAAGACCATGTGTCTGTTTAGGAAATGGTAGTTTTGTCCAGAGAGAATTGCTTTTAATACAAATTTTGTGCTTAGACATGGTGTTTTATACAAGGGAATCCAATTTAAGTTGGACTCCCTGAAACACTTAATGTGTTAGTTTGCTTGAGCTTCCGAAGTCGCCGTAACATCAGCTGCAGTAGCTTCCGAAGCAGAAGTCGTGTTTTCAGTTGTAACTACCGCTTGAGTTGTTTCTACAGATTGCGCTTCTGCTGCAAAGGAAGAAGTCGCTGCAACAGCTAAAAGAG